>NZ_JBALLY010000081.1:51542-51668 GCF_036963045.1 Bacillus sp. JJ864
TTGAGCCTGCTGTTGGTTTACTTGTTGTTTGTTAGTTTGAGCCTGCTGTTGGTTTGCTTGTTGTTTATTGTTTTGAGTCTGTTGTTGATTTGCTTGCTGTTTGTTAGTTTGAGCCTGCTGTTGGTT
>NZ_JBALLY010000081.1:51882-87171 GCF_036963045.1 Bacillus sp. JJ864
GGTTTGCTTGCTGTTTGTTCGTTTGCGCTACTTGATTGACGTTTGTTTGTTCATTTTGTTTCTTTTTCGTATCTGTATTGTTCTTTTCTACTTGCTTATTATCGTTCTTCTTTTTACGAAACCATTTAAAAAACATATGTATTCCCTCTTTACCCAAATAAGATAACTTTAGTCTGTGGGAATTTTTATATATTATGCATATATTTGTGTCTAAAAAAGTGAGACGTCCACCGGGGGCTGGCTGTTTATGAATAGCAGGATAAGTGAGTTTATATATTATTTCATCGAATTCCTAATAAGTTTCATAGGTTTCGATGGAATAAAATATAAATCCATTTTAATTTTTTAGCATATAAGTCGTTGTTATGTAGAACAAAACACGACCGCTATTTGCTTTCTCCCTTTATTTTAAACCTTGGCTGTGGCAGAAAAAGGCCCTGACCGCTTCTATGCATGGCCAGATGTTCTTGTCCATCTAAAAAGAAAAGGGTTTTTATGTCGGTTTCTCAACCTGTATGTATGTAATCGGAAAAATAAAGGAAATGTGGTTTCTCTTTTTGAATAGTCTTCTGTAGCGCACTCCATTTGTATGAGTAGAAACGAAGTGTGAATTAAGGAGGCGAAAAGATGTTATATGTACAAAAACAAGTATTTCGGCTAGAGAAATATACATTTGAAAACGGTACATCACTTCCAATCCAAATTGGCTATGAAACATACGGTACGTTAAACCTTGAGAAATCAAACGCTATTTTAGTTTGTCATTATTTTAGTGCAACGAGTCATGCTACAGGAAAGTATACAGAGCAAGACTTAGTTCCAGGTTGGTGGGATGAGTTAATTGGACCTGGAAAAGCAATTGATACAAATAAATATTTTGTGATTTGTACAGATAATCTTTGTAATGTACAAGTGAAAAATCCTTATGTTGTGACAACTGGACCAAAAACGATAAATCCGGAAACAGGTGCCGAGTATGGAATGCAATTTCCAGTCTTCACGTTTCTTGATATGGCTCGTATTCAGTATGAATTAATAAAGGATATGGGGATTGCTAAGCTGCACACGGTCATCGGTCCATCTGCTGGAGGTATGATTGCACAGCAATGGGCGGTTCATTATCCGCATATGATGGAACGAATGATAGGGGTAATTACAAATCCGCAAAATCCAGTTGTAACGTCTATTAATGTTTTGCAACATTCAATTGATGTAATTCAATTAGACCCGGCTTGGAAAAACGGAGACTACGGAGAACAGCAGCCTATAAAAGGATTGCACTTAGCAGCGAAAATGATGTTTATAAATGCATATGATGCCCACTATTATGAAACGAGATTTCCGCGGGACAGTACAGAATCTGCATCGTATCAAGACTTCAGTACATTAATTTCATTTGAAGAGGCAATTAACGAGGCGACATTACAGAATATAGCCCTTGTTGATGCAAATTCCTGGATGTACACTGCAAAAGCAACTTTATTACATGATATCGCTCACGGGTTTTCTTCATTAGAGGAAGCGCTTCGGCAAGTAGAAGCGAGCGTCCTCATGATTCCTTGTAAGCAAGATATACTACAGCTTTCCCGCTATAATTATAAGATGGTCGAATTGTTGAAAAAGAATAGGAAATTTGCAGAAGTATATGAAATTGAAAGTATATACGGACATATGGCAGGTGTGTTTGAGACGCATTTATTTGCTGGAAAGGTGCATCAATTTCTTAATCAGCAAATCCCAAGTATGATGTAACTCCTACGCATAACTTGTTTTCTAAGTGGTGCATGCTAAAATTGAGGAGAAAGAAGGAGGAGAAATTTATGACTGAAGTGAAAACAATTATGCCAGAAGAAGTACAAGAGCGTTTAGAAAAAGGAGAAACGCTATTTTTAGTAGATGTGCGTGAAGATGAAGAAGTAGCATACGGGAAAATTCCAGAAGCAGTACATATTAAAATGGGGGATATTCCGCATAAAGTAGACTGCTTTGATAAAGAAAATGAATATATTTTTATTTGCCGCTCTGGTATGCGCAGCGAAAATGTTTGTCATTATTTAAATGAACTAGGCTATAAGACACTGAACATGATTGGCGGTATGATGCAGTACGAAGGAGAAGTAAAGTGAAACTTTAATCAGTGGGGGGCTCCCCCACTGATTATTAGCCCTCACCAATCGGGCTTTTACGGGCAGTTTATCTCCTACCTAACCTCTTTGCTTTCGCTGAATTTTGAGGTGGGAATATTACTGCCCGTTAATGCGGGATAAAGTAAAAATCTACTATTTGTTAAAATGTAATTATTCTTTTGAAAACTTGAAACGCGTCCGTTTCAAGTTTTTTTCTTTTGCATACAGTGTAGAAAGCACGAGATATTGTTAAGAAGGGTGGTTCAAGGGTGAAGTCACTTATTCGGAAAATCAAAGTCATAAACAATAGAGGAGCAATTAATATGGGGAATTGTTACGATCTTTCTCCATTTTTTGCGACGAAGGCATTTAGCGGCGCTGGTGGATCAAGCGTTGCTACATTCTTAAATGGGAAGTTAATGCCACCGAGCGTACCACAAGGTACTGAATTTATTCCGCCGCTAGAGACAAGTTTAACAGCGGGAGTTTAATAGAAAGGTTGTATGAAAATGGGAGCTTGTATTAAGGAATTTGTTATTGTGAATAATTCTGGGAATATTTTCACAGGAGATAATTTGCGAGATACTTCGTTTGTTGCTTCGAAAACATTCACAGGATCAACTGGACCAACATGTATGGATGTTGTCGTCATTATCGGGAATACAAATGAAATTTGCTTACGACCAGGTGATACAGTGACAACTACGATTACACGAGGTACTGGACTACCAGGTAGTAGTTCAAGTAATAATCCAAGTAGCGATCCAAGTAGCGATCCAAGTAGCGATCCAAGTAGTAACCCAAGTAGTAATCTAAGTAGCAATCCAAGTAGTAATCCAAGCAGCAGCTGCGGGAGCGTTTTACCAGGACCTCCTAATACAGATAATAAAGATTCCGAAGTAGGATTTTCGTAAAAAGAATCTTTACTTAGTTCAATGAAATATTTTATAAGTAAGACCTCCGTTTCTTTAAGCGGGGGTCTTACTATTTCTAAAAGTCCGATGCGTTCAATGAATCAAAACGATTTCCACTAGTAATTTGGTTATAAAATAGATTTTAATATAGTATAATCGCAGATAGAAGTACGCACATTTTTGATATATAGTATCAAAATGTATACTAATGGAGAGTGATGAGATGGAGAAGGAGAGTATACGTCGTTGTTCGGTAGAAGTCACATTAGATGTAATCGGCGGAAAATGGAAAGGCGTTATTCTATTTCATTTAATAAATGGAGAAATTCGCTTTAATCAATTTTTACGATTGATGCCCGGTATTACGCAACGAATGTTAACGAGACAATTAAGAGAGCTAGAGGCTGATGGTGTGATTCATCGTGAAGTATATAAGGAAGTACCTCCGAAGGTTGAATACTCGTTAACCGAATTCGGAAAGTCATTGATTCCGATTATTGTAATGATGCGTGATTGGGGAAATCAATATCGAATGCAAATAGAGCAGGGATAAAAGAAGTGTGCAATCAAGATGTTGCACACTTTTTTATTCCTATTAAAATTTTATCGGTTTTCGTTTCCGATAAATGATATAACTGCGTCGTAAGTATTTCACCGGTACGCTAAAGACATGAACGAGTCTTGTAAATGGCCACGTTGCAAACAGTCCCATGGCGGCAATGATATGAATTTTAAACCAAATTGGCACCTCCGCCATATACTCCGCTTTAGGCTGGAATATAAAGAGGCTGCGGAACCACGGGCCAATCGTCGTTCGATAATCAAAACCGTTTGAATCGATATTTAAAAATGTAGAAGAAAGTCCTGCAAGCATTACAATGAGCAACAAGATAAGAGCGATATAATCTCCGGTTATACTTGTTGCGATAATACGTTTTACTGTAAAGCGGCGATACGTTAAAATGAATAATCCGATTACAGAAGCAATACCTGCCGGAAGGCCGAAGCCAATTGCCATTATATGATACGTATGTTCAGAAATGCCAAGGGAACTGTAGACAGATTCGGGGATTAAAATTCCCATAACATGCCCGCCAATTACGAATATAATACCAAAATGAAATAGTAAACTTCCGATTCGGAGCATTTTCTTCTCTAATAGTTCACTAGATTTTGATGTCCAGCCAAATTGATCGTAGTTGTATCTAAAAATATGTCCACCAATGAAAATAGCTAAAATGATATAAGGGAAGATTACCCATAAAAATTGATCCATCATTCTTGACCCACTCCTTTCTATATAAATCCATTTTGACTTTTTGACATATAGATTGTTGCTATGCATGGCCAGATGCTCTTGCTCATCTAAAAAGAAAGATTTTGTGTCGTTTTTTAATTAGGATTTATATAGTTTATTTCATACTGCCATGCCCGAATAGCAGTAAGGATGCAACGGACAATTGGTTCGTGCATACTGTTTGTGTCTTGTAATTGTTGATGCAATGCTTTGATATTGTTTTTATATTTTTTCATAATCGGCTCACTATCTTCTTCAGTGGCATTTGCGAGAAACTCTAACATAAGCGGTAAATAATCAGGCAGTTCTTTATCAGTTACAGCGAAGCCTGCTTTTTGATAATGTTGTTTTAGTTCTAACAGTTCAATTCCTCGTTCTCGTTGTTCACCAGTATTCAAATAAGTGAGATACATATTTGTTTTTTTGCCAAAATCAAATGTATATACATATGATTCAATTAATTCGCCACTAGTTTTTTGCTTTGCTTGTTCGATAAATGTTGTAAGGGTGGTGCGAATTTCCTCATGTTTGATAGTTTGAATATCACTTTGTAAATGAGGAAGTGCTTCTCTCCACCCCTGTTCAGGATAGGAGAGAAGAAAGGAAGAACAAGAAAAAGCTGTTTGTAAACTTTGATTCATAATTGTTACCTCCTTTATTTTAAGAGATTGTCATACAAGAGCCAGGACCGCCGGCAAAGGAAAGACCACAGCTTCCTTGCTCGTTATAAAGATCTGCCACTTGCTCGCGGTGAGAAGTTGGGATGACGAAACGATCTTTATATTTCGCAATTGCAAGAAGGCGATACATATCTTCAATGTCTTCTTTTGTTAAGTTCAGTTCTTTTAATACATCTTCATTTGGTTCTTTATTTATTTGCAATGCTCTCATATGAGTACGCATGATAGCCATTTTTTTCAATGTAAGACGAATATGAGATTCATCGCCTGCAGTTAATAAATTTGCTAAATATTGAATCGGAATACGCATATTATCAATAGCAGGGAAAATTTCTTCTGCTTGCCAGTTGCTTCCTTTTCCTTCGACCATGTTCATAATTGGACTTAATGGTGGGATGTACCAAACCATTGGCAATGTACGATACTCTGGATGAAGAGGAAGAGCAATTTTCCAATCGATAATCATTTTATAAATTGGTGATTGCTGAGCGGCTTTGATCCATTCTTCTGGAATCCCTTGTTTCTTTGCTTCAGCAGCTACTTCTGGATCGTTTGGATCTAGGAATACGTTAAGCTGAGACTCGTATAAGTCTTTTTCATCTGGTACAGATGCAGCTTCTTTTACTTTGTCAGCGTCATATAACATAACTCCGATATAACGGATTCGTCCAACGCATGTTTCCGAACAAATTGTCGGCATACCTGCTTCAATACGCGGGAAGCACATCGTACATTTTTCAGCTTTATTTGTTTGCCAGTTGAAATACACTTTTTTATATGGACAAGAAGAAACGCAGAATCTCCAAGCACGGCATGCATTTTGGTCAACAAGGACAATCCCATCTTCATCGCGCTTATACATAGAGCCGGACGGACAAGAAGATACGCATGACGGATTGATGCAGTGTTCGCAAATACGCGGTAAGTACATCATGAACACATTTTCAAAATCCGTTTTTATTTCTTCTTCCATTTTTTTGACGTTTGGATCTTGTAAGCCTGTTATATGCCCGCCTGCTAAATCGTCTTCCCAGTTTGGTCCCCATTCAATTTTATCGATAAATTCACCTGTAATGGCTGACTTTGGACGAGCAACTGGCTGGTGCTTTCGCTGCGGGCTGTTTGTTAATGTTTCATAATCGTAGTTCCAAGGTTCAAAGTAATCATCAATTGTTGGTTGATCTGGGTTATGGAAAATGTTCATGAGACGTTTCATTTTTGAACCGGATTTCAACTGAAGGTCTCCGTTTTTTAGCTCCCAGCCGCCTTTATATTTTTCTTGATCTTCCCATTGTTTTGGATAGCCAATGCCTGGCTTTGTTTCCACGTTGTTAAAGTACATGTATTCAGCACCTGGACGATTCGTCCAGGTGTTTTTGCATGTTACGCTACAAGTGTGACAGCCGATGCATTTATCAAGGTTCATTACCATTCCGACTTGCGCTTTAATCTTCAAGCCAATCTACCTCCTTCAGTTTGCGGATGACGACATTTAAGTCGCGTTGGTTTCCAGTTGGGCCATAGTAGTTAAAGCCGTAACTTAATTGACCGTATCCGCCAATCATATGAGTTGGTTTTACGTGAATACGCGTCGGGCTATTATGTGTTCCTCCGCGGTTACTTGTTAAATTCGTACCAGGCACGTTAATGTGACGATCTTGTGCATGATGCATAAAGGCCATTCCACGCGGCATGCGGTGTGTGACGACAGCGCGTGCAACAACGACGCCGTTTCGGTTAAAGCATTCAATCCAGTCATTATCAGCAACACCAGCTTCGGCAGCGTCATCTTTATTCATCCATACTGTTGGTCCTCCGCGGAACAGCGTTAACATCGGCAATGCATCAAAATACATACTATGAATAGACCACTTATTATGCGGTGTTAAATAGTTTAGCGTAATTTCTTTTCCTTCTACTTCAGGGCGAGATTTACGGAACGGTTTATGCTGTAAAATTGGTTTGAACGTTGCCATTGTTTCGCCGAATTCTTTCATCATGTCGTGATCTAAGTAGAAAGATTGACGCCCTGTTATTGTTCGCCACGGAATGAGGCGCTCCACATTTGTTGTAAATGGTGAATAGCGGCGCCCTCCTTTTTCAGAACCACTAAAAGCAGGTGATGTAATAACTGTTTTTGGCTGCGCTGTAATTTGTTCGAATGTGAAGCATTCTTCTTCACGCTCTTCTGCCAAATCACGCAGTTGTAAATCCGTTTGTTTTTCAAGCGCTTCCCATGCCTTTACTGCCATATGACCATTTGTTGTCGAAGAAAGAGTTAAGACTGCTTCAGCAGCATTGATTGCTTCTGTTATGTTAGGACATCCTTTTGCGATAGAATCTGTACGGATGACACCTAATTTACTCTTTAATTGTTCATATTCTTTTTCCGCAGACCAAGAGATGCCTTTCGTGCCAATCGGTTGCTTTCCAACGTTTGGTCCAAGTGCTGTCATTTTGTCATAAATTGTTTTATAGTCACGTTCCACAATATGAATTTGCGGCATTGTTTTGCCTGGGATTGGCTCACATTCTCCTTTGCTCCAATCTTTAATTTGTCCAAGCGGCTGTGCTAATTCTTGCGGTGTATCGTGAAGAAGCGGCGTTGCAACAACTTCTTTCATTGGCTCAAGGTCTAACTTTTGCGCTAAATCAGAAACTGCTTTTGAAAGGGAGCAGAAAATATCCCAATCAGAACGAGCTTCCCACGGTGAACCGATTGCTGGGTTAAACGGATGCACGAACGGATGCATATCTGTACTGCTTAAATCATGCTTTTCATACCACGTTGAAGCAGGAAGAACGATATCAGAGTATAGTGCTGTTCCAGCCATACGGAAATCTAAGTTGATAAGTAGATCTAGTTTTCCTTCAGGTGCTTCTTCATGCCACTTTATTTCCTCTGGTCGTAATGAATCACTATCGTCGTTCATTAATCCGTTTGTTGTACCTAATAAATGTTTTAAGAAATACTCGTGTCCTTTACCAGAACTTGAGATTAAGTTCGCGCGCCATACGAATAAATTGCGCGGGAAGTTGTTTTTGTTATCAGGGTCTTCAATCGCAAATTTGAGCTCTTTGTCTTTTAGCTTCTGCGCAACATATTTTCCGATTTCTTCCCCCGTTGTTGCACCGCTAGCGACCGCTTCTTTATATAATTCAATTCCGTTTTTCTCGAATGTTGGATATGATGGTAACCAGCCGAGTCTTGCGGCCAACACATTGTAATCACCGTGATGTTGATAGCGGGAGTTGCCGACAACTGGTGATGCTAAATGTCCAACTGGCGTATCTTCATAGCGCCATTGATCTGTAACGAAATAGAAGAAGGATGTACCGTTTTGTAGTTTCGGTGGACCTTGCCAATCCTTTGCAGTTGCAATGGTTTGCCAACCTTCTGCTGGGCGTAATTTTTCTTGGCCGACATAATGAGCCCAGCCGCCGCCGTTTACCCCTTGTGCGCCAACAAGTAGAACGAGGTTTAAGACAGCGCGGTAAATCGTATCAGAGTTAAACCAATGGTTAATACCAGCGCCGACGATAATCATCGAGCGTCCATTTGTATCAACGGCATTTTGCGCAAATTCACGAGCGATTTGAATAATAAGTTCTCGTTTTACACCTGTCATTTTTTCTTGCCATGCTGGTGTAAACGGAGCATCTTCATCAAAGCTCTTCGGTTCTGAGCCGCCAAGACCGCGGTCGACGCCGTAGTTTGCTAATGTTAAATCATAGACAGTTGTTACGAAAAGATCTCCATTTGGCGTTGTAATCTTTTTCACTGGAATGGTACGTTCTAATACTTCATTTCCGTCATCAGAAAAGTATGGAATTTGTACGGTTCCAATTGCATCCTCCATACCAAGTAAAGAAAGACGCGGATCAATTTTTTCACCTGTTTGTTCATCTTCTAAACGTAAGTTCCATTTTTTCTCGTTATCCCAGCGTGATCCCATTGTGCCGTGCGGCGTAGCGAAATCAAGACTGTTATCGTTCCAAAGAACAGGTTTCCATTCGCCAAGCTTTGTTTCCCGGCCGATATCAGTGGCATTTAAGAAACGATCTGCAACAAATTGACCTTCTTGTTGTTTTAACGTGACAAGGAATGGGAAATCTGTGTATTGTTTTGCATAATTTATGAAGTAGTCTACTTGTTTGTCCACGTAGAATTCTTGTAAAATAACGTGCCCCATTGCCATTGCAAGTGCACCGTCTGTTCCTTGTTTTACGCTGATCCAGTCATCAGCGAATTTTGTTGATTCGGCAAAATCAGGGCTAACAGAAACAACTTTCGTTCCTTTATAGCGCACTTCTGCTAAGAAGTGGGCATCTGGTGTCCGTGTTAGCGGTACGTTAGAGCCCCATGTCATAATGTAGCCAGCGTTGTACCAATCACTACTTTCTGGCACGTCTGTTTGATCACCCCAAATTTGCGGCGAAGCTGGCGGTAAATCAGCATACCAATCGTAGAAGCTCAGCATCGGCCCGCCCATAAGCTGCATAAAGCGGCTGCCTGCTGCGTGACTTAACATTGACATCGCAGGAATTGGCGAGAAACCAACATTTCGATCTGGACCATACTTGATTACTGTATATAGTAAGGAAGCAGCAACGAGCTGTAATACTTCATCCCAACTTGCACGAATGAAGCCGCCTTTTCCGCGAGCACTTTTATATGCGCGTGCTTTTTCTGGATTTTCAACAATGCTTTTCCAAGCATCTAACGGTGATTCATGTTTTTGCAGTTCTTCTTGCCACATATTCCAAAGGACGCCGCGTACATATGGATATTTCACGCGAAGCGGACTATAAATGTACCAAGAAAAACTTGCTCCGCGCGGACATCCGCGTGGCTCAAAGTCTGGCATATTAGGACCAGTAGACGGATAATTTAGCTCTTGTCCTTCCCAAGTGACAATTCCATCCTTTACGTAAATGTTCCAGCTGCAAGAACCGGTGCAGTTTACACCATGTGTGGAGCGGATTACTTTATCATGTTGCCATCGTTTTCGATAGGCATTTTCCCATTCGCGGTCTTCATACGTTTCTTGCGTATGATTATCGTTATAACGATCTATTGGAGAAAAATATTTTAAACGTTGCATGAGTGGTGATAGTTTCTTTTTCATATTGTTCACTCCTTTATCCCAATTGGTTCAACTAACCATCAGTGGGGGATGAAGACCCCCCTACTGATGGAAGTTTCACTTTATTGCGTCTCTCTTGCTTACTTTCACTATAAGAGGGCATGCAAAATAGAGATGTGATATCTATCACAGTTCAACAGATTGTCAAAAAATCTTGAGAATGTAAGGGGAAAAAAGAGAAGGTGTGACATTTTGCACATCACAAAGTATGTTTTGTATGTAAAGTAGAGGTAAAGAAAAAGAGTAGCATCTCAATAGAATGCTACTCAATACTACAAATAGAAGTAGGGCAATCTTCACAGGCGATTGCACATTTTAAAAAGTGTAAATTATGAATGGTGATTTTACCTTTATGGATAGAAATAATGTCTTGTTTCTTTAAATCATTTAACATACGATTGACACTTTCACGGGAGGTTGCACAGAAGTTTGCAAGCTCTTGATTCGTTAATGGCAGATCGATAAGAATACCATCTTCTTTTAAAATGCCATAACTATTCGTCATACGAATGAGAGTGGAGTAGAGTGCTCCCTTTTTGCCGTGTAATACTAAATCACGAAACTTCGTTTGCATTCTTCGTAAATGTTCACTAACCCACCTCATAAATTCAAAGGCAAGAGCTGGTTTTTCCAGCAATGCTTTTTCCAATGCATCCCGCTTAATGACGCCGATTTCTGCATGTTCAAGCACTTTTGCGTTTAATAAATATTTGGCGTTTTCTGTAAATAATGTAAGTTCTCCAATAATATCATTCTCCGAACAAATACGTAGTGTCAATTCTTGACCGTCGGCGCTAATTTTACTAATTTGCACTTTTCCAGAGTGAATAATATATAGTTCTTTCGCCTCCACACCTTCTTGGAAAATATAATGGGCTTTGTTTATTTGCATTTTATATTCAACAGATGAGAGTAATTCTTTTAAATCATTTGATAATGCAGTACTGTTTGCCACAACAATTACCCCTCTTTTCCGAATAGTCTATTTCTTATTTTGAATATAAATATAGTGAAAATGCAAGAGATTTTTTCCTTTGCCTAATTGTGAACAGTTTTTGAACAGATTTGTGAAGAATTTTTGAATGAGAAAATCGATGTGAGAAATATCACATCATAGATTGTTGTTCTTTTTTATGATGAAGACAAATGAAAGACAGCCAAAAAAAGATAAAGTGCAAGAGCAAAACCACCCTAGTTTAAAAATATATTATAATAGAATAAAAGTATATATACAGCAAGAAGGAGGGGTGAAGATGACTGAGAAGATTGTAGATGTATGGCAGCGTCCACTTCAAGATTTACGCATTTCTGTCATTGATCGTTGTAATTTTCGGTGCACGTATTGTATGCCGGCTGAAGTGTTTGGGCCAGATTATGCGTTTTTAAAAGAAGAGTTTCTGCTTACGTTTGATGAGATTGAGCGATTGGCTAAGCTTTTTGTTCGCATGGGCGTCAAGAAAATTCGCTTAACTGGCGGCGAACCGTTACTTCGTAAAGATTTACCACAGCTCATTAAACGTCTTGTGAAATTAGAAGGCTTAACAGATATTGGGCTGACAACGAACGGCATTCATTTAACGAAGCAGGCAAAGGCGTTAAAAGAAGCAGGTTTACAGCGAGTAAACGTCAGCTTAGATGCGTTAGATGATGATGTGTTTCAACGTATTAATGGCCGCAATGTAAGTACAAAACCTATATTACGAGGAATTGAAGAAGCACGATCCGCCGGCTTAGAAGTCAAAATCAATATGGTCGTGAAAAAAGGAATGAATGATAACCAAATTTTGAAGATGGCCGCTTATTGTAAAGAGCAGTGCATCCCTCTTCGCTTTATCGAATTTATGGATGTTGGAAGTACGAACGGCTGGAACTTTGAACAAGTCATTACAAAGAAAGAGTTAATCGATATGATTGGACGTATGTATCCAATTGAACCGTTAGATCCTCATTATTTCGGTGAAGTAGCCAAGCGATATCGATATGTTGGAACCGAGGCCGAAGTTGGTTTTATTACTTCTGTTTCTGAATCATTTTGTTCTTCTTGTACGAGAGCACGTATTTCAGCAGAAGGTCAGTTGTATACTTGTTTATTTGCAACGACAGGAACAGATTTGCGAACGCTTATCCGCAATGGGATAGATGATGAGGAATTGTTTCAAATCGTGCAAGATGTGTGGAATAAGCGTAATGATCGTTATTCAGATGAACGAACGGAAGAAAGTGCAAATAGCCGCCAAAAAATTGAAATGTCATATATTGGCGGATAGAGAGAAGGGGTTAAGATGCAAGAGCGGTACTCACGGCAAATACTATTTTCAGAGATTGGGGAAGCTGGTCAGCGCAATTTAAGTGAAAAACACGTATTCATTATCGGTGCTGGTGCACTTGGTACAGCAAATGCTGAGGCACTTGTTCGGGCAGGAATTGGCAAGTTGACAATTGCAGATCGTGATTACGTTGAATGGAGTAATTTACAAAGGCAGCAATTATATACGGAAGAAGATGCGAAGCGCTATGTGCCGAAAGCAGTTGCAGCAGCGCAGCATTTAAGGAGAATAAATTCTGACGTAACTATTGAGCCAGTTGTAACGGATGTAACGGTGCAAGAAATGGAGCAGCTTGTGCAAAACGTGGATATCATAATCGATGCGACAGATAATTTCGATACGCGTCTTCTTATTAACGATATTTCACAAAAGTATAACGTTCCGTGGATATATGGTGGCTGCGTTGGGAGTTACGGTGTAACGTATACGATTATTCCAGGGAAAACACCGTGCTTTCGCTGTTTAATGGAGCATCCAACGAGCAGTGCAACGTGTGATACAGTGGGAATTATTCAACCAGCCGTGCAAATGGTTGTTGCGTATCAAGTTGCTGAAGCTTTAAAAATATTAGTTGGAGACTTTGAAGCACTAAGAGAAACGATGGTATCATTTGATCTTTGGAACAATCAGTATATGGCATTTAAAGTAAACAGGCAGAAAAAAGAAAACTGTCTATCATGCGGCAAGCTTCGTACATATCCAAGCTTAACGTTTGAAACGCAAACGAAAACAGAAGTATTATGCGGCCGTAATACAGTTCAGATTCGCCCAGGCATAAATCAGCTTCTTAACTTAGAAGAAATAGAAAAGCGCTTACAAAAAAGCGTGCCAGTACAGAGGACGCCGTACTTATTATCATTTCACGCTGATGAATATCGCTTCGTTTTATTTCAAGATGGGCGGGCCTTTGTTCATGGTACAAATGATATACAAGTGGCAAAACGACTATATGCACGTTACATAGGTTGAATCCAAAGGTGAGTACCTTTAGATTCAACGAGAAAATTTAAGATAGATTTCGTGAATAATCACCGTTTTTGCCGCCTGTTTTTTCAAGCAAGTATGTTTCACCGATGATCATGCCTTTGTCGACAGCTTTGCACATGTCATATACAGTAAGAGCGGTAGCAGAAGCAGCTGTTAAAGCTTCCATTTCAACACCAGTACTGCCTTCTGTTTTCACTTTTACTTCAATAAGCAAACGATATTGTTCATCTGCAATATGCCAGTCAAAGGAAATATCGACACCTTTTAGAAGGAGTGGATGACACATCGGAATAATATCAGAAGTTCGCTTTGCCGCCATAATACCAGCGATTTGGGCAACGGCTAGAACATCACCTTTTCCAATTTCATTACGGGTGATTTTATCATAAATTTCTTTTGTCACAATGATGCTAGAACGAGCGATAGCTGTTCGCACTGTAATTTTCTTATCGCTAATATCGACCATTTTTGCACGGCCTTGATCGTTAAAATGAGTAAATGAAGACATGAAATTCCTCCTTGAAGTAATTGCTATTATGATTAGCATTGTACAACAAAAATTGTAATGAAGATGTGATATTTTGCAAATGTGGGGTGAAAATGATGCTAGAAAAACGAATACCAATTGCTGTTAGCGATGCAGTAGCACGTGTAATGGAGTATGCACAGCGCGGAGAAATTGAGCGCGTACCACTTACGGAAAGTTATGGACGAATTCTTGGGGAAGATGTAGTTGCCGATCATGATGTGCCTCATTTCGACCGATCGCCGTACGATGGTTTTGCGGTTCGGGCAGAAGATACACAAAAAGCAAGTTATGAACATCCGGCCGAATTTGAAGTTGTTGGAGAAATTGGTGCTGGTTCTGTTTTTACGGAGGAAGTGAAGGCATTTCAAGCGGTACGAATTATGACCGGTGCAGCGATTCCAACTGGCTGTGATGCGGTTGTCATGCTTGAGCTTACGGAAGGATTTCAAAAAGGCGAAAAGACATATATGAAATTGAAGCGTCCGTTTCAGTCAGGCGATAATATTTCACGCAAGGGTGAAGATGTCAGGAAGCATCATGTGCTTGTCGAAAAAGGAACGACGATTAACCCAGGAGTGGCAGCGCTTCTTGCAACGTTTGGCTATAGTGAAGTATCCGTCATAAAGCGTCCGGTTATTGGAATTGTGACGACAGGAAGTGAATTGTTAGAAGTTCATCAGCCGCTTGAACCAGGAAAAATTCGCAACAGTAACTCATATATGATCGCTGCACAAATTATGCGAGCAGGCGGAACGGTTCGGTATTACGGACAATTCGCAGATGACTTTGACACTTGCTATGAGATGGTAAAAAAGACAATGGAAGAAGTCGATATTCTCATTACGACAGGCGGTGTGTCAGTTGGTGATTATGATTACTTACCAGCTATTTATGAAAAGCTTGGAGCGAACGTACTGTTCAATAAAGTAGCGATGCGCCCGGGAAGTGTAACGACAGTAGCGGAAGTAAATGGAAAGTTACTATTTGGATTATCAGGAAATCCATCTGCTTGTTATGTTGGATTTGAATTGTTTGTACGTCCGGTTGTTCGAACATTTCTACATATGAAAGAGCCTCATATGTACCGCGGTGATGCCATTTTAATGAAGGGGTTCCCAAAAGCAAATCCATTTACACGCTTTGTTAGAGGGAAAGTAGAAATTGGAAACGGAAGGCTACAAGCTGTGCCAGTTGGCCTTGATAAATCCAGTGCTGTTTCTTCACTCGCCGATGCGAATGCGTTTATCGTTCTGCCAGGTGGCACGCGCGGCTTTGAAGAAGGTATGACAGTTACCGTCTTTTTATTAGACGGAGAGCAAGGAAGTGAGTGGTCGTGGAAAGAGCCGTTCCAGTCTTACAAATCGTAGGGTATCAAAATAGTGGGAAGACAACTTTGACAGAGAAGCTGATTAAAGCGCTAACGAATGAAGGTGTGAAAGTAGGCGCGATTAAGCATCATGGACACGGAGGATATCCAGAATTGCCGCTGCAAAAAGATAGCGAACGTCATCGCCAAGCTGGAGCGATTGTCAGTGCAGTGGAAGGGGACGGATTATTATCTTTATCCGCTAAGAGCGACTGGTCTTTAGAAAAAATCATCCGTTTGTATACATGCTTTGAAGCGGAAGTCATAGTCGTTGAAGGATATAAAAAAGAACGATACCCGAAAGTTGTTTTACTTAGGTCAGAAGAAGATGCTTCTTTATTAGAAAGTGTAGAAAATGTGATCGCTGTTATTACATGGAATGAGGCTTTAAAAACAGGACAAGAAAGCTATCAAATTTTTCATATAACAGAAGATGAAAAGTTTATAAATTGGTTCGTACAAAGAATGAGGGATGCAAAATGACAAAGACGTATTTTGAAGTAGTGGATACACCGATTTCTATTGAAGAAGTATCGCAGAAAGTGATTCACCGTGAATGCGGCGCTGTGACGACATTCATTGGTACAGTGCGCGAATTTACGAAAGGACGCCGGACGCTTTACCTAGAATATGCTGCGTATCGTTCAATGGCTGAAAAGATGCTTGCCAAAATTGGAGAAGAAACGAAAGAAAAATGGCCAGGAACATATGTGGCAATTTCGCATCGCATCGGTACATTGCAAATTTCTGATATTGCTGTTGTTGTTGCTGTATCGACGCCGCACCGAAAAGCGGCATATGAAGCGAATGAGTATATTATGGAGCGTATTAAACAAATTGTTCCCATTTGGAAGAAAGAGTTTTGGGAAGACGGTGAGAAATGGATTGGCGATCAATTAGAGAAAACACCGTATCCAAACGGAGAACCAGGAAAGGAGAATGCGAAATGATTACAGTATTATTATTTGCTCATTTACAAGAAGAAGCAGGAACACACCAATTACAAATTGATGCACAAAACCTTGTAGTAGCAGAGTTTAAGGAGCTTGTAGCGAAAGACTATAATGTCTCCCTTTCTCAGCACACAATGGTAGCAATTAATGAGGAATATGCAAATGAAGATGATATCATCCAAGATGGTGATGTTGTCGCATTGATTCCACCGGTAAGCGGCGGGTGATTCTTTCCTGCCTGATCACGAAAGAACGTGATTAGGCAGGAGGGAAGCAATAGAAAATGTGAAATATTGAACAAAATAGGGGGAGAGACTGATGAAAAATCCGAATTTTCAGTTAGTATTACAAACTTCAAATCTTATACTTGGCTTTATGGTATGGGTGATTTTATCTTCTTTAATGCCATTTATTAAAGCAGACATTGCATTAACAGCGGGACAGATTTCTCTTGTCACAGCAGTACCAGTGATTTTAGGTTCTATTCTTCGCATTCCAATTGGTTACTGGACCAATCGTTACGGAGCAAGAAAATTATTCTTTATTAGTTTTATTATTCTATTATTCCCTGTCTTTTATATTAGTATGGCAAAAACGATGCTAGATTTAATTATTGGCGGTTTATTTGCTGGCATTGGCGGTGCTGTATTCTCTGTTGGGGTAACATCTCTTCTGAAATACTATCCGAAAGAAAAGCATGGCTTTGTAAACGGGATATACGGAATAGGAAATATAGGAACAGCAGTTACATCCTTTCTTGCACCAGTACTTGCAACTTCATTTGGCTGGAGAACAACGGTACAAATGTACTTAATCTTACTCGCTGCATTTGCATTAGCAAACTTCCTGTTAGGAGATCGTAACGAGAAAAAGGTAAATACATCATTAACGGAACAAATTAAAGGTGTTTATAAAAATGAAAAGCTTTGGTTCTTATGTATTTTCTATTTCTTAACGTTCGGTTCGTTCGTCGCATTTACAGTTTATTTACCGAACTTCCTCGTATCTCACTTCGGCTTAGCGAAAGTAGATGCGGGATTACGTACAGCTGGTTTTATCGCCTTAGCAACAATTATGCGTCCAATTGGCGGCTGGCTCGGCGACAAATTTAATCCATTTAAAATTTTAATCTTTGTCTTTACCGGTTTAACATTAGCAGGAATTATTTTATCATTCATGCCAAAAATGAATGTATACACATTCGGTTGTTTATTAGTTGCTTTTTGCGCTGGTACTGGAAATGGAACAATCTTTAAACTTGTACCAATGTATTTCTCCAAGCAAGCTGGTATTGTAAATGGTCTTGTATCGGCACTTGGCGGACTTGGTGGTTTCTTCCCGCCATTAATCTTAACACTATTATTCCAACTAACAGGCCATTATGCAATTGGGTTTATGGCGTTATCAGAAGTAGCGCTTGCTTGTTTAGTTATTACTGTTTGGATGTATAGTCAAGAGAAGTTAGTTGCGATGTTACAGCATAGATAAAGAGTAGAAGAGGGTGTTTCCAAGTTGCGATTTTGGAGACACCTTTTTTAATTTTTTAGGAGAGGTTGTTCATGGAAAGCCCTCATCAATCGGGCACTTCTTTCCCAAAAGCAGCAGGATAAATGTGAGAGGAATTATCTCGATAGTATAAGCATACTAGTTTATAGAGTTAATCTTTATGCATAAGGGGAATGAAGAGAATGGATAGAGTGAACAGGGTAGGAAAAAATGATTTCGTTTCTGGTTTTGTGCCACATCATAACCATGGGTCAGTGGATTATACATCTGTTGAGGGAGGACATGTACATCAATGCCTAGATGTAACATCTCCGCCCATTAAGACACAAGAGGGCGGGCACATACATTATACAGAAGGATATGTTTTGTTCGAAGATGGACATACGCACTATTACAAGGCGTACTCAGGACCAGCAATTCCAGTTGGAAATGGGATGCATGTTCATTATTACGATTTTTATACGACGGAAGATAACGGGCATAAACACCGTATTAAGGGTGTAGATCAACCTGCTCCAGGTGATAAATAAAAGCTCTCGTAGCTTAAAAGGGGTGATTGTATGTCTCAAGACCAACCTGTCTCTGAACAGTTTGTGATGGATCCTCAGCGCGCTATGCTCCTACCTCCAGAGCTGAAAGCAGCACCTTCTGAATCATTAACAGAACAATTATTTATTGAAAGATCCTTAACAGAAAATCAATTTTGGCTGCGAATTATGAAGGAGCATGCCCTTTTTCTTAGTGAAGGGTTTGATAGACATGAGAAAAGTTTAATTCAACAAGTAGAGCAATTTTATCATTTGTTTGACCGACACTTACAAAAAGCATTTTCTGTTCCTCACACAGTGCAAGCAGTTCGGAAATTAAATGAAGAAAGTATTGAGCTAGTTTACGCTTTCCGTAATTATAAAAGAAATCTTTTAATTTTAATTATTAATTGTAAAGCAAAAGGGTTTAATTTCCCGCTATTAGTGGACCATACTGCACGAGAAGCGGAATATTTTATAAGAACACTCCAGAAATTTAACGAGGGAAAAATGGATCCGATTCAAGATTCAATTATTAGTGAAAATGTATTTTGGTTACGAATCATGATGGAACATTCGCGTTTTATTGCCTCTTTGCTTGATCAATCAGAAAGAAATTTAGTTCATACTGCGTCGAAATTCGGTGACGATTTTGAGGTTCTCCTCAATCAGGCTAGAGATGTTGAATCCATGTTATATAAGAAACAACCAACATATCCGATTATTGGTAAAATGAATAAAGATAGCGAAAATGCGACTGTTGAATTAAGAAACTTCAAAAAAGCAGGACTGGAGTTCATCCAAACATGCCAAATTAAAAATGTAATTAATCCTTTACTAGCCGATCACGTTTTAAGAGAAGCGAATCATTTCCTCTTTATGATTAGCGTTTTAGAACAGCGATTAAAACAAAAACAAATGGAAGCACAGCAATAACAGAGCTGATTTAAAGTGAATATTGAATCATATTCAGAAAACCTTTATTATGAATATATTGGTTGTTATGTATTATTTTAGGATTTATCGTATCAATCGCATAATCTGCGCTGGCTTTTATGTCAATCTTATATACATAGTAAAGGTGGATTTACATGTTCTTTCAGAAATATAAAGGTTTAATTCTTGCAATAGCTGGTGCTGTTATTTACATGGTCACAACACTGTATTTTAAAGATTTAGAGTATGTATATAAAATATGTATTAAACTATCTGCGGGAATCATGATAATTGTTGGGGGTATTATAGTCGAGGATTCCAATCGCTTCTATAAAAAGCAGAGAGATAACAATGTATAATCGTTTGGAACGATATATGCACGGGGTAGTGCCTACTGAGTATAAACTTGGGGGCGCTTTGTTTTGTTTATAAAATAAAAAGGAGAAAAATTGTATGAAAACAAGATACATCGTTCAATTCGGGATCGCTATTGTATTCTTCAGCGTTTCCGCTCTTATTAGTTGGTACGAAGGAAGTAATTTAATCGATGATCCATTTGAATGGAAATATTCCGCTAAGTTTACGAATTATTTTCAAGGGCCAGTTTCAAGTTACGATGATATTTTGCAAATTGATTTCTTTGTATATGCAGCTAAATTTTACCTTATACCAATCTTAAGTGTGGTTACTAGTTTTGGATATATGTTGCTGTTAGGTGTGATATCATTTTTGAAAGAAAGGATGATAAAAATGAAACAAGAACGCAAAGTAATTTTATACATTGGAACTTCTATTGATGGATATATCGCAAGCGAAGATGGGACCTTAGAGTGGTTAGAATCAACAGAAATTGAAGGAGATAATGGATACGGTACTCTTCTTGAAAGAATTGATACTGTTGTAATGGGAAAAAGAACATATGACGTAATTCGTGGGTTTGATATGGATTATCCTTATGCTAACTACGCTAATTATGTTTTTTCAACTTCTGTAGATGGTAGAGATGAATATGCTCAATTTTTAAAAGAAAATGTAAAAACATTCATTACTAACTTAAAAAAACAGCCGGGAAAAGATATTTGGTTAATTGGTGGTGGTAATTTAGCACGAGAATTTTTCAAAGAAAACTTAATTGATGAATTTCAACTTGCAATCGCACCTATCATTTTAGGTAAAGGTATTTCTCTTTATACTGACGGTGACATTGAAACAAAATTCACACTAACAAAGACAGAACAACTTGGTCAACTTGCTATGTTACATTACGTTAAAAAATAATGGTTACTCAGTTACTTTATGAAAAACCGACAGAAAAGCATTTTTTAAAATGGGCGAGAGGGACTAGCCATGCATAGAAGCGGTCAAGGCCTTTTCCTGCCACGTGCAAGGTTTGAAAACAAAAGTAGACAATAAGTACAGGCTCCTGTTGTATTTGCATGACAGCAGTCTATATGCCAAAAAATGAATTTATAAGTAATAGAGAGACACATCTTCACTAGAATCATACCCTTTTCTAAATTTCTAAAAGGTATAGCTGAGTAGTTACAAATAATGTTTTAATAAGAAGCCAAATAAAAAAGTCGGTTCTTCTGTTAGTGAAGATAGTTGCTATTAACTCTAAAGAAAGCATATCCCCTTCAAATTCATTCATAAAATAAAAAATCCTTAATACAATAAACCAATCCGTTCTTTTTCGAAAGGAGGGGTGGGAGATGAGTCGTACAATTAAAATTGATATTACAGACAAGGTAGTGGCGAAATTTAAGACAGATTATTTGGAATTATACTCTAATAAATTTATGATTGGTAAATTTTATGTCTATACTGAAGAGAAACAGTATGTATTAGAAGATGGATATTTATATGAAGATGGCAAGTTTTATCGCATCATTGATACGCGCCGAGATAACAGTCCAGCGGTAGAAGGTTGTGACTTAGGATGGTGTTAATGTGATTCGCGTGAAGATCTTTGATGAAAGTCATGAAAAGGATTTAGAAGAGGCAATCAATGTCTTTTTGAAGAAAATGGACGAAGAACAAGTTGTAGATATTAAGTATCAAGTATCGGTTTCGAACAATGATGAAGAGAGTCAGATTTATTGTTTCTCTGCGATGGTTGTATATCGGTCTTAAATACAAAAAAGACGACGCGAAGTCGTCTTTTTTGTATTTATCCCGCTATTCGTGGGCAGTAAGACCCCCACCTAATGGAAGCTTCACTTTATCGGCGGAAATCCCTCATTTCTCTGCGATTTTTTAAATATATCGGCGACTTTAAGCAATATAAAGACCTTTCGACACAACATAAAGCCCCTTCGACAATACTTGACACGAATCGCCCTTTCTACCGAGGTACATTTATAACAGGCCGTCTACTTCATTTTCTTATATGAGCAGTGCATGAAAAAAGTGTTGAGAAATTCTCAACACTTTTTTCTACAGTGCAGTGCCTTTTTGCTGCGGTGCAACTGTTTCTTGTTGTTTGGAGTGTAAGCATAGCCATGCGATAAATAAACTGATAACGGCTAATATAAATGTGCCGCTAAAGATAATATGAACACTAGAAGCGAGTACTTCTTGCGATCCTGTCGCGGTACTTCCGTGTTCCGAAGTTACTAAGTTTACATTTCCGTCTCCTGCGCTGTGGATGACTGTATTGAAAATCGTTCCAAATACTGCTGCGCCTAGCGTTTGACTAAATGTATTAATAAATGTATTTAAACCGACAGCTGTTCCGCGTTTATTTGCAGGGACAGAAGCTTGGATTGTGACCATAAAGATTGGTGTCATCAGTCCCATTCCCATGCCGAACATACCCATTGCAATGTAAATAAGAGATGGATGCGAATGCGTAGATAGCATGATTAACAAAAACGTTGAAGCCGATAAAATGCTGCCGCCAAGTAAAATAATTTGTTTTGTTTGTAAACGGCCAACTAAGTTACCAGACATCATCGCACCAACTGTCCAAAATACAGGGATTGGCATTAGAATCATACCAGCTTCCGTTGCGTTTTTTCCTAATACCCCTTGTGTCCAAATCGGAAGGTACATTGTAATACTAATAATCATTGCACCAACAATTAACGTTAATACGTTCACGATAAATACAGATCGGTTAGAGAACAGATCTAACGGAATTAATGGTTCTGGTGATTTTTTTTCTACAAATAAGAAAAGGATAAATGCGCAAACTGCAAATACCAGCAGGCCGATAATTGTGATATCGCCCCAGTTTTGATGCTGACTTCCTGTTAGTAATGCATAAAGTAAGGCAATCGTACTAAGTGAGAAGATAACAGCACCTGGATAGTCGATATGATGTTTTGCTGGCTTGATAGATTCTTTATAGGAAATTGCAATCATCGCACAAGCAAAGATTCCAAATGGAATGTTTAAGAAAAAGATATAACGCCAAGATAGTGAATCGACTAAAAAGCCACCAACTAAAGGTCCGACAACACCAGATACACCCCAAACAGCACTTAGCCAACCTTGCGCTTTTGCTCTATCTTTTGCTTCGCTATATAAGTCACCGATAATTGTCATTGTAATTGGCATAACAGCACCTGCTCCTACTCCTTGCAGGGCGCGGAACAGAATTAATTGCTCCATTGATGTTGCAACGCCGCATAATGTAGAGCCGATTAAAAAGATGGCAGCTCCAATTAATAGTATTTTTTTACGTCCAAATAAATCTGCTAGCTTTCCGTAAATCGGTGTTGTTACTGCGGTCGCTAACATATAAATGGCATACACCCAGCTTACAAGTCCTACCCCTGAAAGTTCGCTTGTAATGCGAGGCACCGCTGTGCTAACGATCGTTCCTTCAACAGCGGAAAGAAACGTCATTAACATTAAAGATATCATTACTTTTTTTCTCATTTGTTTTCCCCTTTTGCTTTTTTACAATTACAAATGAAAAGGAGACTAGTAATTAGACTCCTTTTTTACTACTATATGGTAGCATTTTGACCTGCAGTCATTCCAGCAATTCGGCCTGTAATAAGTGCTGAGGTAATATTATACCCGCCTGTATAGCCGTGAATATCAAGAATTTCTCCGCAGAAATATAACCCGTTCATGAGCTTTGATGACATTTCTTTCGGATTAATTTCTTTTACCGACACACCGCCGCCTGTTACGAATGCCTTTTCAAGAGGCTGCGTCCCATTTACGGTAAAGGTAAATTCTTTGAAATCTGTAGCAAGAGCGCGGATTTTTTCGTGAGAAATTTGTCCGCATTGCTGACTGCCGTCAATTTCATTTTTCTCTAATAGGAATAAGAAATAACGCTCAGGTACATAACCTTTCAGTACATTCTTTATTGCCTTTTTCGGCTCTTCTTTTATTTGCTTCATCATGCGCCCGAAGAGTTGTTCGCTATGTTCCGCTGGCAATGCATCAATGCTCATTGTTACGTTGTTTGTTTTGAACTTTTTCATCGTTTTCAGGGCGAACTGACTGCAGCGAAGTGCTGCTGGTCCAGACACACCGAAGTGGGTAAAGAGCATATCCATTTTATGAGAGATAACTGCTTTTCCTTTTGGATTTAATACGCTTAGTTCTACATCACGAAGCGCTATGCCTTGTAATGTACGGTCGCGAATAAATGGTTCATTAGAAAGGAGTGGTACTTCCGTTGGGAATAGTTCTGTAATCGTATGCCCTGCCTTTTCCGCCCAAGCATAGCCATCTCCAGTAGAGCCTGTATGCGGTACGGATTTCCCGCCAACTGCAATAACAACATGGTTCGTTTCAAGCACTTCACCATTTTGCAGGATAACCGCTTTCGTTTGTCCATTTTCATATTCTACAGTTTTAACAGGGAGATTTGTCCGAATGGTAACGCGCAGTTCTTTTAAACGTGTTAGCAGTGCATCTACAACGGACTGAGCTTTGTTTGATACAGGAAACATGCGGCCATGATCTTCTTCTTTTAATTTGACGCCAAGCTTTTCGAAGAACTGAATAATATCTTCGTTATTAAAAATAGAAAAGGCACTATATAAGAAACGACCATTTCCAGGAATATGTTTGACAATTTCATCGAGCGGAAGACGGTTTGTTACGTTGCAGCGTCCGCCGCCAGAAATAGCAAGCTTTCTTCCTAATTTGTCACCTTTATCAAGAAGTAACACGCGTGCACCTTCTTCAGCAGCACCGATCGCTGCCATTAATCCAGAAGGACCTCCACCAATGACAATTACATCATAATGCATATAAATCGACCTCATTTTCTTGTTTTGCTGCATTCAAGAATATCATGTTTTCATAGAAAAGAAAAATGAGGGGATATACTGTTTAAAGGAGAAAGTGTGGTACAATACAAAAGTTGGAGTTCAGCGTTTGGAATAATGGAGGAGGATTTTTTTATGTCCGATTCAAAATTTTTACGCGGAACGCTTATTGTGACGCTTGGGACATTTTTAGTGAAGTTCCTCGGCATGATTTATGTTTTTCCGTTTCATGCGTTAGTTGGCACAGAAGGCGGGACGTTATACACGTATGGATATATTCCATATACAATCTTTTTAAGTATCGCAACGGCAGGGGTGCCGCTTGCAGTTTCGAAGTTTGTTTCGAAATATAATGCGCTTGGAGATTATAAGACGAGCCGGAGAATGTTTCGCTCCGGTATGGTTATGATGATTATAAGCGGAATACTTTCCTTTTTAGTCTTGTATATGACAGCACCATTATTTGCTGAAGCAATGCTAGGGAAGAAGAGTTTACATAACAGCTTAGAAGATGTAACAATGATTATTCGTCTCGTTAGCTTTGCACTTCTTGTTGTACCAGCGGCAAGTTTAATTCGCGGGTATTTTCAAGGGTACCAATCAATGGGACCAACGACCGTTTCACAAATCATTGAACAAATTATTCGTATTGTATTTTTACTTGTAGGAAGTTTTATCGTTATAAAAGTAATGAAAGGTTCGGTCGCAACAGCAGTTGGTGTGGCGACATTTGCAGCGTTTGTTTCCGCTGTCGGAGCATTAGCTGTCCTCATTTGGTATTGGAGGAAGCGAAAGCATCATTTAGATCAATACATCATCAATCAAACAGTACCAGAATCAACAGTTCGAACATTGGACTTATTTAAAGAACTGTTTGCGTATGCGATTCCTTATGTGGTGATTGGGTTAACGATTCCGCTTTATCAGCAAATTGACACGTTAACATTTAATGCAATTATGCAAGCAATTGGACAAGGGGATATTGCAGAACGTGCCCTCGGTATTTTTACAATGTGGACACATAAATTAATTATGATTCCAGTATCACTTGCAACGGCGTACAGCTTAACGCTCGTACCAGCGATTACAAAATCGTTTACAGAAGGGCAATTCCGTTATTTAAAACAGCAAATTACCCAAACGTATCAAGTAAATATGTTTTTAACATTACCGGCTGTCGTTGGAATTTCCACTTTAGCGTATCCAATTTATACCGCATTTTATGAAGCTGATCCGCTTGGCGGAAAAGTATTAATGTGGTACGCTCCGGTCGCGTTATTATTTGCATTATTCACAGTAACAGCAGCTATTTTGCAAGGGATTGACCAGCAAAAGCATGCGATTGTTGCACTTGGCATGGGAGTTATTTTAAAATTCTTATGTAACGTGGTATTCATTCGTTATTTTGGAACAATTGGTGCAGTCGTAGCAACAGGTGTAGGGTTCGCTGTATCCATTTGGTATACGAATAAACAAATTCGAAAATATGCCCACTTTTCATTTGCACTTGTGTATAAACGAACGTTTCAAATTGCAGTATTAATAGCGGCGATGGTCGTGGGTGTTAAGATATTATTATGGGTTCTTTCCTTTATGCTTCCATATGAGACAAGCCGCCCTGCGGCACTTGTTACAGTCTTCATTTGTGCAATCGGAGGAGCGGCTGTGTATGGCTATTTAGCGCATCTTACCGGCGTAATAGAGCGAGTATTTGGCGGTGAATTTTTAGAGAAGATTCAGCGTAAACTTGGTGGTAGATTGAAGATCAAAACGAAAGGGGCGTAAATTGTGCGCCTCTCTTTTTCTAATTATATAAAGCAGGTGAAACGATGAGATTAGATAAATTATTAGCAAACATGGGCCACGGTAGCCGTAAAGAAGTGAAAAAACTATTAAAAGACGGCGTTGTAAAAATAGATGGCGTATCAGTGAAAGATGCAAAATATCATGTGAACGTAGAAGAACAAGAGGTTACGATTCACGGTGAAGTAGTGGAGTATAAAGAATTTGTATACTTAATGATGCATAAACCACAAGGTGTCATTTCTGCAACAGAAGATGACAATCATGAAACAGTTATTGATTTATTAGAAATGGAAGATGCGATTTTTGATCCGTTTCCAGTGGGACGACTTGATATCGATACAGAAGGTTTTCTTTTATTGACGAATGATGGAAAGTTAACGCATCAACTTCTTTCTCCGAAAAAGCATGTCCCGAAAAAATACTTTGCGAGAATAGCTGGGAAAGTGACGGAAGAAGATGTTACTGCATTCAAAAAAGGCGTTATTTTAGATGATGGATATGAAACAAAGCCAGGTGCTCTAACAATTCTACAAAGCGATGACGTGTCTGAAATTGAACTTGTTATTACAGAAGGTAAGTTTCATCAAGTAAAGCGCATGTTTGAAGCGGTTGGAAAAAAGGTCGTGTACTTAAAACGCACAGAGATGGGTCCTTTAGTATTAGATGAGGAATTAGAGCTTGGACAATACCGTGAATTAACAGACGAAGAAGTAGAGATGCTAAAGTCTTATCATACTCAAATAGAAATATAAGTTGAAAAAAGAACATAAAAAGCCTTTCTTTTTTGGTGGGAGAGAGGTCCTGGCCATGCATAGAAGCGGTCAGGTCCTTTTTTGGCCCCCGCGCGATGTTAAAACAGAGAGATGAAACGAGTGAAAATCACTTTTTGTTTTAGCTAGCACAGAGTTATATCATAATCAAAAAGACCCCCATTCTTAATAGAAGAATGGGGGTATGTATATACTAAATCAAGTTATACTCATTACGAGGTCATTCTCACTTTCTTTCCTGTTGTTGTCCACTTGCCACGGCAAGGGCTACACACGAGTTCATTAAATTGCAACACATTCAGATCGCGCTGTATCGTTCGCGGTGTGATCCCAAACTCATCTACAAGGTCTTGCGTCGTTACGGTGCCTTTCTCATTAATGTACATATAGATTGATTTAATGCGTGTTAGCATACGAGTAGTTGTAGGTTTTATCAAAAAACCACTCCTCTACAAGTTTTTTGACCCATTCAGGAAAGAAGGTCGTTATTTCCATTGTACTCCAGATGAAAAAAAAACATGCTCTAACTTGCTCAAATTTTACAAAATTTTAATGTGTAATAGAGTTTGTAGAAAGAAAGTTGTTGATATTCTGTTTCTCTTTATCAACTATCTTAATAAATTTCTACGTAAAACGTCAAATTCCTGCAAAAAAATTAAAAAAATAAGAAAAAATAAGAAAAAACCAATTTCAATTATCTGAAATATTAAAATTGTTCGTTATTAGACTTGAGCTTGCTAGCATAAAAAGAGATCGTTTGCTATGATGAAAAAGAGAATAGAGAAGAGGGTGAAAGTATGACAAATATAAATTGGGTGCAAGAAGTAGAGAAACGAAAAGATGCTCTGATTCATGATGTACAGCAATTTTTACAAATTAAAAGTGTATGGGAAGAAGAAACGGCAAAAGAAGGTGCACCGTTTGGAGAAGGTGTAGCAAAAGCATTATCTTTCATGTTAGATAAGGGAGAAGCTGACGGATTTCTTTCTAAAAATTTAGAGGGATATGCAGGGCATTTAGAAATGGGACAAGGAGAAGAAATTGTTGGTATTTTATGTCACGTTGATGTAGTACCAGAAGGAGACGGCTGGACAACGCCTGCATATAGCGCTGATATTCGTGATGGTAAAATCTTTGCACGCGGTGCGATTGATGATAAAGGTCCAACAATGGCAGCTTATTATGCAATGAAAATTGTAAAAGAACTAGAATTGCCGCTTTCTAAACGTGTTCGCATGATTTTAGGAACGGATGAGGAAAGTAATTGGAAGTGCGTAGACCATTATTTTAAACACGAAGAAATGCCGACGATGGGCTTTGCTCCTGATGCAGATTTTCCAATTATTAATGCGGAAAAAGGAATTTGCGATTTATATGTCGTTCAAAATAAAAAAGAATATGCAGCAGGAGAGAATGTATTAGTATCCTTCTCATCCGGGCGCCGATTAAATATGGTTCCTGATTTTGCAGAAGCTACTGTAACATGCGAAAAAGCAGCAGAACTTGCAAGTCAGTATGAACAATATATACAAGAAGCAAAGAAAAACGGGAAAGCAATTGTGGAAGGAAATACGGTCACACTGCAAGTAGAAGGGATTTCGGCACACGGTTCTACGCCGGAACAAGGAGAAAATGCAGGTTTAACACTTGTGAACTTCTTAACGACAATCTCTTTAGATGAGCAAGGCGTCGCATTTGCTAGCTTAGCTGCGGAAACATTTACAAATGATACGCTTGGAGAAAAAGCGGGCATTGCGTATGCAGATGAGATTACAGGTCCATTAACAGTAAACGTTGGTCTTCTTTCTTATACAAAAGAAGAAGGCGGTAAACTTGGATTGAATGTTCGTTATCCAGTCACAACAAACTTAGAAGGAACTCTGCAAACATTAACAAATTATGTGAATGCAAAAGACTTTGCTATCACAAATGTATCAGATTCTCGTCCGCATCACGTTGATAAAGATCATGTATTAATTCGTACACTTCAGCGTGTATATGAAGAGCAAACGGGAGAAAAAGCAGAGTTGTTAGCAATTGGCGGCGGTACATATGCACGTTCATTGAAAGCTGGGGTTGCGTTCGGTCCGCTATTCCCAGGAAAAGAAGAATTAGCACATCAAAAAGATGAGTATATTGATATTGAAGATTTACTGAAAGCGACAGCGATTTATGCACATGCAATTTATGAATTAGCGAAATAGTAGCAAGGAAATATAAATGAAAAAAGATAAACCCTTTCTTTTTTAGGTAGGCAAGAGGGACTGGCGGTGCATAGTATTCCTGCCACGTGTCGCGTGAGAACAAGTGCAAATTACTTTTTGTTTTGCATTAACTACTTATATGTTGAAAAATTGCAACCAATGAATGAACCGCTTTCGATAAGGAGAGCGGCTTCTTTCGTATGTATGGAGAATCAGCTTCACACGAATAATAGGTGTATCCTGGGAAAAGGAGAGAGAAAAGATGGCGAGACATTATTTTATTGCAGTGAAATTACCAAATGAGATAAAGAACATACTAGCAGAGTGGAAAGAAATGATAGAAGAAACAACGCCGTTTCGTTCTTGGGTTTACAAAGAAGATTATCACATTACACTTTCGTTTTTAGGAAGTGCTGAGGAAGGGCAACTTGAAAAGCTAAAACTAGACTTGCAACAACTGACTAAAATGTCCCGTTTTTCACTTACATTACAAGGGTGTCATACATTTGGTGTAAAAGAACAGCCGCGTGTGTTTTGGGTAGGAGTGGAAGAAGAACGTGCTTTGTTTGATTTACAAAAACAGGTGTATACGATATGTGAGAAAAATGGTTTTCAATTAGAAACGCGTCCGTATCATCCTCATATTACTGTAGCTCGTAAATGGAAGGGAGAAGAAGCGTTTGATAAAAATCAGCTTCCTGCCCTGCCGCCGCGTATATTTGAAGTGGAAACAGTAACGTTATATGAAACGCATGTAGAACGAGTGCCGAAGTATGAGGCGATTTATGAAATATCTTTACAGAATACGCAAGCTTGAAAACGTTTTCTGATTTTTTGAATATACTATAGAAAATGGAATGTCTCTTGGGAGGGTGTGGATACATATGTTAAGCATACAGCGTACGTTTGAAGCATATTTAGATGAAATGGATAAAATTACGGTTTTACTTCCGCATGCGTACGGGACGAGTAGCATATTCCATTTAAAACAAGGCGCAACTGAATGGGAACTTTCAATTACTTGTATCACCTCTCTTCCACATGCAACGAAATATGAATGTAAAGTGAGCGAACCCATTACATTGAGTAACTGTTATATCGTACGCGATGAACGCGGAATAGAGACGGACTTACAGATGGGTGCTGTTATTCGGACAGAGAAATTTGATGAGTTATATATGTATGAAGGATGCGATTTAGGTGCTTCTTATTCCAGTAATCAAACTGTATTTAAAGTGTGGGCGCCAACAGCTACGAAAGCAAAAGTTCGCATTTATGAAACAGGGGCGGTATATAAAGATTATGAAATGGAAGGACAAGAAAAAGGTGTTTGGAGTTGCGAGTTAACGGGCGACTGGGACGGTGCGAAGTATACCTTTCTTGTTTGCATTAATTTAATTTGGCGAGAAGCGATTGATCCATATGCAAAATCAGTGTCTGTAAACGGTACGTACGGAATTGTCGTAAACCTTGCGAAAACATATGTGCACGATGAGGAACCGTTACCTATCATGACTTCTATGACGGATGCTGTTATTTATGAGGGACATATTCGTGATATGACAGTTCATCCTCATAGCGGCGCAATGTATAAAGGGAAATATCTTGGTCTAACAGAAGAAGGAACGACAGGAGAACGAGGGACGTTAACAGGCCTTTCTTATATAAAAGAATTAGGCGTTACACATCTTGAATTATTACCAATTCATCATTATGCCGGTGTCGATGAGGAGCAGCCATTTGCAACGTATAATTGGGGGTATAATCCGCTATTTTACAATGTTCCAAATGGTAGCTATGCGACAAATTCGTTTGATCCGTACAATCGTATTGTTGAATGTAAACAAATGATTCAAGCGCTTCATCGAAATGGATTGCGCGTCATTATTGATGTTGTTTATAACCATGTGTATGAAAGAGAAACATCTTCCTTTGAGAAGCTTGTACCTGGATATTATTTTCGGCACGACGAAAATGGAATGCCGTCAAATGGGACGGGGGTTGGAAACGATATTGCCTCAGAGCGCAGTATGGTACGTAAGTTTATTGTCGATTCCATTTTATATTGGTTAACAGAGTATAAGGTGGATGGTTTCCGGTTTGATTTAATGGGAATTTTAGATGTTGAGACAATGAACGAAATTCGTCAGAAGGTAAATGAAGTAAAAGAGCATGTCATATTATTAGGTGAAGGATGGGATTTACAAACACCACTTGCTGCGGACGAGAAGGCAACATTACAAAATGCAGCGAAACTACCACGTATCGCCCAGTTTAATGATCAATTTCGCGATGGGATTAAGGGAAGTACTTTTGACGTGCAAAAACGTGGGTATGCGCTTGGCGAGATAATAAATAAAGAGCATATCCAATACTTGCTTACAGGAAGTATCCTTTATATTAAAGAAAGAAGCTTATTTATAGAACCTGTACAAAGCATTAACTATGTAGAATGTCACGATAACATGACGATGTGGGATAAGATTAGCGGCAGCAGTAAAGAAGAGAAACATATGCAAAAACGTCGCCATCGCCTTGCAACAACGATGACATTATTAGCACAGGGCATTCCGTTTTTACATGCTGGTCAAGAATTTTATCGTACAAAGCAAGGAAGTGAAAATAGTTATAACGCCCCGGACTGTATCAATCAAATGGACTGGGATCAAAAAGAGCGCGAAGAAGAAACAGTTTCTTATATAAAAGGAATCATTCAGGTTCGCAAATCACACGGTGCCTTTTGTTTTACATCTTCTGAATTAATTAAGCGGCATATGTCTTTTTTAAATACAACTCCTTCTGTCATTGCATATTATTTACAAGATGTGCAGCAATTTGGAAAATGGAAAGAAATTGTTGTGTTATTTCATAACGGAATAGAGGAGCAAACAGTTTCTTTGCCTAAAGGTGGTACATGGAACATCCTTGCAAATGAGGAAAAGGCAAATGAAGATCCAATTTCTTCATTTGAGGGAGATACAATTGTCATTGCTCCAATTAGCACGTATATATTGACGAAATTGTGACGAATCGACCCTTGACGATGCGAATATAATAAATGTAGAATTGAACAAGGTGGCTATTCAGTTAAGTTGCCAGTTTATTATTATTTTTGTAAAATAAAGTAAAGAGTGAGCGGCTTGTCTGTTTTTTCACTTTTACTTACATTGAAGCAGAATGAATGGAAACCTTGGGCATATGTTTGGATATGTTGCAGTTTTTCTTTTCATAACTATAAAAGATAAGGAATTGTTAACGGGTAATGAACATGGAATGGTTGGAACAATTGTTAGGAAAAGAATGGAAAGTAATGCCGGCCGGAGGGGCGACAGGGGATGCCTACATTGCGCACAACGAACATCATAAAATCTTTTTAAAGCGCAATTCGTCGCCCTTTCTTGCGGTATTGTCAGCAGAAGGAATTGTTCCGAAGTTACTTTGGACAAGGCGATTAACAAATGGTGATGTGATTTCGGCACAAAAGTGGCTCCCAGGACAAAAATTAGAACCAGAAGATATGAACTCTGAGCGAGTGGCAGTATTGCTGAAAAAAATTCATTCTTCTGAAGCGTTAGTGCATATGATTCAAAAGCTTGGGAAACAGCCTTTGCATGCGCAAGATATACTAGAAGAAGTACTTCTCACTTTGCAAGAGGATGTAAAGCAAAATGAAGTCATTCAAAAAGGACTTCAGTATTTACAAAAGTCCCTTCAGAATGTAGAATTTGAACATCTTGCTGTTTGTCATTGCGATGTCAATCATAACAATTGGTTAGTAACAGATGATAACAAATTGTTTTTAATTGATTGGGATGGAGCAGTTATTGCAGACCCAGCTCTTGATATTGGGATGCTGCTTCATTGGTATGTTCCAAGAGATGAATGGCACGAATGGCTTGAACATTACGGATTAGAACTTACTGATTCTTTGCTAAGCCGTATGAAATGGTATGTTATACTGCAATGTATGATTTTCGTGCAATGGTATAGGGCAAAGAATAAGCAAGTAGAAGCAGAATATTGGCTTCAATATTTAATGCAACTACTCGCTTCAGAATAAGTTAAGAAAAACTATCCATTCCTGTAATCCATTGTGACAGTTGTTCTTGATGACCAGAAATATGGTTATCTAAATCAGGAGAATATTTACCCGATTGACTATAGTAATATACATCGTTTAACATCGATTTAACATCATTACTCACATTGTCATTTACGAGTAATGATTGAATGAGACGTTCTAATTGTTCACATTCAGAAACCGTTCCACAGCAATCACTTTGATGATTGACTAAGATGTCTTTTAAGATTGCCATTTGATGTTCATGATTAAGTGGCATTTTGACACATCCTTTTCAGTTGTTATCGTAACAATGAAACGAGCGTAACGAACCGCTGATGGAAATTGTATTTCATACACTTTGTAGTTTCCGTCAAAATAGTAAATTTTATACTTGAAAGAAACGGACCGAGTGCTCGTACGTACTTGGTTTTTTATATGATACACACATCTTGAAGTGCAGAGAGGGAGAGAAATATGCGTTTAAGACATAAACCATACGCAATGGACCGAACGAAAGAATATTCACAGTTTGTAATTGGAAATCCAGAAGAGCATAACGGAAAATGGAGCGAGTTATTTGGAAATGACAATCCAATTCACATTGAAGTTGGAACAGGCCGCGGCCACTTCATGTATGAAATGGCAAAAGCAAATCCAAATGTAAACTATATTGGAATTGAAAAATTTACAAGCGTAATTGTAGACGCACTTGATAAATTAATTGAAGAAGCAGTGCCGAATTTAAAATTAATTAACAAAGATGCAGAAGATTTAACAGTATTCTTTGCAGAGAATGAAATTGATCGCGTGTATTTAAACTTCTCTGATCCGTGGCCAAAAAATCGTCATGAAAAGCGCCGTTTAACGTATAAAACATTTTTACGCAACTATGAAACAGTACTTGTAAAGGGCGGGGAAATTCACTTCAAAACAGATAACCAAGCCTTGTTTGAATACTCTCTTACAAGTATGGCGGAATATGGCATGTTGCTGCCTTACATTAGCTTAGATCTTCACAAAAGTGACTTCGAAGGAAACATTATGACGGAATACGAAGAAAAATTCTCAAGCAAGGGAAATCGTATTTACCGCGTTGAAGGAAAATATCGTACAGAACCTGCGCAATAATGCGCGGGTTTTTTTATTATTAGTAAAGTAATAGTTATGAAAATCGAGTAATTGGCCGTTTCTACAAAGAAAAGTTTACATAGTATATAGGGTAGGATAAGCCCTACTACATTTGAAAATAAAAGGGGGGATATTGAATGCCTATTATTAAACCTTTTTTAGCTGGTAGAAGATATAATTCAACAATCAGCGCCGGAACGGGAACTGGAGCAACGTTTAATATTTTAGCAACTGCTTGTAATGATGACACTGGAGCTGCTGCAACAGCATTTCCTTCATCATTTGCATACTATAATTTATACGTGGCTGGACAGTTGCAACCTGCGGTTAACTCAAGTGTTACGACTGCAGCTATTACAATTCCAGATGGAAATACTTTAGATCCTGGAGTTGTTGTTAGCGTTGAATTTGTCGTAAACTAGTCAATAAAAAGCGGATTCTTTTAAAGAATCCGCTTTTTATTGATTGATTAAAATAAACTGAAGTGTGATAGTAACACCAGCCGGTGGTGCTTCATCAGCCAATATTGTAAGCATCCCCACTTGTACGACATAAGAATTTTGCGATTGAATAACGCCGTTAATAAATAAATTCATATATGATACTTGACTTGGTGCTAAAATCTGCGTAGTTCCGAATTGAGGCAAACCGTCGGCATTTGTGTATACAAGACTCGTGCCATCTGAAACAGTAAAAAACATTAGATTCGTGGCGGGAATTAATCCTTGGAAGGTAGGTCCCGTAGCGCCAGTAGGTCCGGTAGATCCGGTAGGTCCAGTGATT
>NZ_JBALLY010000082.1:0-15159 GCF_036963045.1 Bacillus sp. JJ864
TTTCAAAGTTCAATATCGCATTTCAGCGACTTCTATAAGATATCACATTTATCTTTCACCGTCAACTTGTTTTTTCTTTCGTTGTTGACGACGTTTATTAATTTACCACATTAATAGTTTAGACGTCAATATTTTTTCTGAAAAAAATAACCAAGCTCGAAAATAAAAGTTTTTTCTAGCCTGGTAAAATATATAATTTAATAACTATAAGCGCGCCGATACCCGGCAAACCCAAAAAACCCGAAACAAATGTAGTACCAACATTAATAGGAAGATGAAAACTAAACTGCGCCCCTACTATATTCACAGCAAACAACAGCAAAGCTCCTATTACAATTTTGACAAGCGATCTGCCTATAAAGCGAAACGGCTTTATAGAAGCACCGACAATTAGTAAAATAAATATTAACGTTAATATACCACCAATAATCAAACTATGTTCCATGCGATTCTCTCCCTTACAACTTGTACACTATATTTGTATGGGAAAAAGAAAAAAAAAGACCGTTAATTTTTTCTTATAAAATAAAAAGCCGAACTGAAAAACCATTTCCCGTTCGACTTCTCTTTTATAATTGTTCCATTTTCACAGGACGTCTTTTCGCTTCCTTCAATAGATAGAAGTACTTCGCTTCCGCCAGTTTTAAATGACACAATACATCTTCTGAAGGCTCAATGCTTTGTTCTACAATTCTCTTCTGACGCATCCACTCTATCTTCACTTGTTCTAGCAATACAATTAATTTTTCATCATATCCCTTGCGCAATTTCCCTTTTTTTTGAAAAAACATCTCTATTTCTCCTACTTATAATTCTCTGCGGCCTTCTAACGCCTTTGATAGCGTTACTTCATCCGCATATTCTAAGTCACCACCAACTGGTAGCCCGTGTGCAATACGAGTCACTTTAATCCCCGTTGGCTTTAACAGACGAGAAATATACATCGCTGTTGCTTCCCCTTCAATATTCGGGTTTGTTGCCAAAATAACTTCTTGTACTGTTTCGTCGTGTAGTCGTTTTAACAACTGAGGAATATTAATATCTTCCGGACCAACTCCCTCCATCGGAGAAATGGCACCATTCAATACATGATATACTCCCTGATATTCTTTCATCTTCTCCATTGCAATCACATCTTTTGGCTCTTGCACAACACAAATAACCGATTGATCACGATGAGAATCATCACAAATATAACAAGGATCTCGATCTGTTATATGACCACAAATAGAACAGTACATTAAGTTTCGTTTTGCATTTACAAGTGACTTCGCAAAATCTAATACGTCATCTTCTTTCATATCCAATACGAAAAAAGCCAAACGAACCGCTGTTTTCGGTCCGATACCTGGCAATTTCATGAAGCTATCAATTAACTTCGAGATTGGTTCTGGATAGTGCATCTATGACCAACCTCCTAGAACATACCGCCTGGTAAATTCATTCCTTTTGTAAATTGTCCCATTGTAGCATTCGATAATTCTTCTGCTTTCTTTAATGCATCATTTGTTGCAGCTAATACAAGATCTTGCAACATTTCAATATCTTCTGGATCTACAACTTCTTCTTTAATTTTCACTTCTAGAACTTGTTTATGGCCGTTTGCAATAACTGTTACCATACCACCGCCAGCTGTTCCTTCAACTGTTTTTTCACCAAGTTCCTCTTGTGCTTTCGTCATTTGTTTTTGCATTTTTTGCATTTGTTTCATCATGTTATTCATATTTCCCATTCCACGCATCATAATAGTTCCTCCTAATTTCCGCTTAATGGATGTTTACATTTTAGAAAAAAACTCCATTTAAGGCATACTTTATTCCTTTATTTCAATTAATTGCTCTCCAACTATTTTTACAGCTTCTTCTATAAGGGGATCTTTCGGCTTCTCTTCTTCTTCTGAAGAACCATCTTCATTTTGTAGGAACCCCTCACGAATTTTCCCCCATTCACTTTTAGGAATTGCAATCATTTGTAAATTCTTCCCAAATAGTTCAAAGAGAATTTGCTCTACCGTATCTGTTGCCTCGCGATTTTCACTCGCCATTTTACAATGAATTTCATACTTAAAAGCAAGAACATAAGAAGTAGTAGACGCCGCTACCGGCTCACTATTTTCTAACAAAACAGCATAAGCGACTTTATTATAATTTTTCAATCGCTCTAACAGTTCACCCCATGCGCTTTTCAACTGCTCCAACTCTTTACGAGTTGCTTGCTTTAGCACTTCATGAACACGACCGACCGGTATTTTCATGCTACCAGAACGACTCGGCTTCGGTGCAGCCTTTGTTTCTCTCACTTCTTGTTGCATTGAAGTTGGTACACCATGTCGTTTCATCTTCTCTAATTCCTGTTCTAACTGCTGCATTCTTTGTAAAACAACTTGCAAACGATCCGCTCCGTTTACTTTCATCGCAAATTGCTGACACAATTGCACCATAACCACTTCTAAAAAAATACGAGGATGATTTGTCCATTTCATTTCTTGTTGGCTTTTACTAAGCGTATGAATAATTTCATAAATCATTTCAGGCTGCATCTCCTGACTTAACTTTCGAAATGAATCATCAACAATAACTCTCTCCAGCATATCCTCTAGCTGCGGTGATGTTTGATACAAAAGCATATCTCGGTAATAGTAAATAAAGTCTTCCATGAAACGAAGTGGATCTTTCCCTTGATTCATAATATCATCAACAATACGCAATGCTTTTGATACATCATTTTCATATATACTTTCTACAAGGTTCGCTAAATAACGCTGTGAAACAGAACCCGTGACCGCTAATACATCTTCTACCGTTACCACTTCATCACTATAGGAAATCGCCTGATCGATTAAACTTAACGCATCACGCATACCACCTTCTGCAGCACGCGCTACAATTTGAAGCGCTTCCTCGTCCACTTTCGTTCCTTCGTTGTTCACAACAGTTGTTAATCGTTCTACAATATCCTGTACTGATATTTTGCGGAACTCAAAACGCTGACAACGAGAAATAATTGTCGGTGGAATTTTATGCGGTTCTGTCGTTGCCAAAATAAAGATAACATGCTGCGGAGGCTCTTCTAATGTTTTTAATAGCGCATTAAACGCCCCCATCGAAAGCATGTGAACTTCATCAATAATATATACTTTATAGCGAACTTCGCTTGGAGCATATTTTACTTTATCTCTTATATCTCGAATTTCATCTACACCGTTATTCGAAGCCGCGTCAATTTCTAATACATCTGAAATAGCACCTTGTGTAATTCCTAAGCATGCAGGACATTGATTACAAGGTTCAGCTGTAGGAGCTTGCTCACAGTTGATTGCTTTTGCAAATACTTTCGCAATTGTTGTTTTCCCTGTTCCTCTCGGGCCAGAGAATACATAAGCATGTGACGCTTTCTCTTGAAGAAGGGCATTTTGCAACGTTTTCGTTACGTGCTTTTGACCGACTACATCTTCAAATTTCTGCGGTCTCCATGTTCGGTATAACGCCTGGTATGACACGAAAATACGGCCTCCCCCAAAGGTTATTCTCTCGTTTATCCCGCTATTCACAAACAGCACTCTCGCCAACTCAAACAAAAAGTTAGGCGGGATACACTGCCCGTAAAAGCCTGATTCATTATTGTTTCACTTTATTATAACCTATTCTGATTCTAGATTCCAAAAGTTATTTTCCATACAAAAAACCCATCCTATTCGTATAGGATGAGTTTATATGCATATATAACTGCCGTGCACCTTCTGTCGATTACGTACCATAAGCGTTACTTAAGCAGTTAGCTCGGTTCAGGCACTCCTGCGGCACACGAGAAGACCCGCTTATTGCTGCTTCCTTCCGGACCTGACAAGGTTCACGGGGTCCCGTTGCGCAGGACCCAAACGTCAACGCCACTTACTTAAGGCAGACCCTACAGTAACATAACCTCGAGAAGGGATTCGGCCTCGCTAGAGCGGATTGCGAGTACAGGGCACCGCTACCTCCCCGCTTAGCACGGCAAAGTTAAAACCATATTTAGTTGCCTCATTTAAAGGCAATCTCAGTATAACTTGTTTCCTAAAAAATTGCAACGTGTTAGCAATGAGTATTTTTATCCAACTCTTCCTTCTCTTTCTTCCTCTTTTTACGTAGTTCTCGAAAAAAATTTGTTAATAAACTTCCGCACTCTTCTTCTAATACACCAGCTACAACTTCGGATTGATGATTAAACCGATCCTCTGTTAATAAATTCATTAATGTACCGGCACATCCACCTTTTGGATCTGCCGCACCATATACAACGCGTTTTACGCGTGATAACACAATGGCACCAGCACACATTGGGCACGGTTCTAATGTGACATATAACGTTGCATTTTCTAAACGCCAAGTCCCTAATTTCTTGCAAGCATCATCAATCGCTAACAATTCAGCGTGAGCGACTGATCGTTGCTCTGTTTCACGTAAGTTATGTGCACGACTTATTACTTCACCATCCACAACAACAACCGCACCAATTGGTACTTCTTGTATTTCCTCAGCCTTTTTTGCCTCTTCTATTGCAAGTTTCATAAAATAAATATCTTCTTCCATAACAAAGTCCTTTCATCGCAAATAACTTTTCTATATTCAATCCAATCTAAAGAGAAAGGAAAGGAGATTACATATGAAAAATACCGCACTTCTTATTATCGACATGATTAATGACTTCCAATTTTCACACGGACCTATCTTAGCACAAAAATGCAAACCTATTACAGAATCGATTTTACAACTTAAACAAAAAATGAAAAACTCCGGCTGTCCAATTATTTATGTAAATGATCATTATCATTTATGGAGAGCTGATATTAATGAACTCATCACCTATTGCACAAATGAACATAGTGAAGAAATCATAAGAAAGATTGCCCCTGCCAGCGACGATTATATTTTTATTAAACCACATTATTCCGCTTTTTATGAAACACCCTTAAATTCATTATTAGGTCATTTAAAAATTGAAAATCTTATCTTAACAGGAGTGGCTGGAAATATATGCATTCTCTTCACCGCAAATGATGCTCACATGAGAAATTATCAATTATATGTACCTGAAGATTGTATTGCTTCTAATTGCGATCAAGATAACAAGCATGCCTTGCGTATTATGCAAACCACTTTAAAAGCAAATACTTCTTCATCGTTTCATTTACTACTGTAATTACATAAAGTGAAGCTTCCATTAGTAAGGGAGTATTCATCCCCCCACACCTCTCTCAATCTTGAGGTGCGGGGGGCGTATTGCGAGTTAATACCGGATAAATCGATTTTTTAACTTTTTATGACAAACTAACCCTTTCTCACTCCTCTTATGCTACAATAGTTCTGTTTTGTGCTTTTTATTCGTGTCAAATCATGTTTTGAGAGGAGGCAACAGTGTGACTGGAGTACCATTTATTACAGTTGAAGGACCCATTGGTGTTGGAAAAACTTCACTCGCGAAAGCGATATCGACTCACATGCAACTCCATTTATTAAAAGAAATCGTTGATGAAAATCCTTTTTTAGGAAAATTTTACGATAATATCGAGGAATGGGCTTTTCAATTAGAAATGTTTTTCTTATGCAACCGATATAAGCAAGTAGAAGACATTGATACAAAATATTTAAAACAACATATACCTGTTGTAGCAGATTACCATATATTTAAAAACTTAATTTTTGCATCTCAAACATTACATGGTGCCCAACATGAGAAATACATGAAAATTTATCGTATCTTAACACAAGATATGCCAGTTCCAAATGTCATCGTGTATATAACAGCAAGTTTAGAAACACTTCAAAAACGAATTGCAATGCGCGGGCGTGAATTCGAAAAAAATATAGATCCTAATTATTTATTGCAACTCATTAAAGATTACGAAATGGCAATGGAAGCATTCAAAAAAAATCATCCAGACATCCCCGTATTAAAATTCAATGGAGATAACATGGATTTTGTAAAAAATGAATCGGACTTAAATGTAATCTTATCAGCATTACAAAATACACTGACAAAGGAGATTAACTAGTAATGAATTTGAGACAAAAATATGACATTCCAAATGATGCTGTTATTACGATTGCCGGAACAGTTGGTGTTGGGAAATCTACAATGACAAACGCCCTTGCGAATGCACTTGGTTACCGCACATCATTTGAAAAAGTAGACTCTAATCCATATTTAGATAAATTTTACGGAGACTTCACACGTTGGAGCTTCCACTTACAAGTTTATTTCTTAGCAGAACGCTTTAAAGAACAAAAAAAAATCTTCGAATATGGCGGAGGATTTATTCAAGACCGTTCTATTTATGAAGACACAGGAATTTTCGCCAAAATGCATTATGAAAAAGGGACAATGACTGCTACAGATTATGAAACGTATAAAAGCTTATTTGATGCAATGGTTATGACACCTTACTTCCCACATCCTGATTTACTAATTCACTTAGAAGGATCATTTGATGATATTATAGATCGTATTAAAGAGCGCGGAAGACCAATGGAACAACAAACACCAATTGAATATTGGAAAGAAATGCATGAACGCTACGAAAATTGGATTAATGACTTTAATGCTTGTCCTGTACTCCGTCTTAATATTAACGAATATGACATTTTACAAAGTGAAAATTCAATTGAACCTATTATTAAGAAAATTGGTCGTTTCTTACAACAAACACGTAAACTTGTAAAATAAAAAACCCGTGCAATCGCACGGGTTTTTCCTATGAACTTAGTTTTTCTTTTTCGTCGGAGCAATAATTTCGCTCTCTGTTTTCCCTGCATTAATACGCTGACGTACAGTGCTCACACTAATATTATATGCTTCAGCAATTTCTTTTACCGTCATTTCTTTTCCATTAATAACAGCTGTAATTACTTTACGTTTTGAATCTACCTTTTTCTCAACTTGTTTTGGTGCTTCTACTTTCTTCACTTCTTGTTTCACATCACAGATGCAACCACAAAGTTTACGAAATGTTTCATCACTTACAATACGAGATACGTTTGCAGCACTGTTTAAAATTTTATTTTTCTTGCAAACGGGGCATTGTACATAATATAGTGTTTTTCCGTCAAGCGGAAACGTTTGTATAATAATATCCATGGCCATGGTAGCTCCTTTCATATCTATGAAGATAATCCTCGGAATATGAGTGTTCCTATAAGAGGTTCATTCTCCTATATGCTACTTCCTGATTGGTTAAAATAAAAACTCGTTACGTGTTGGTAACGAGTTCTCCAATCTCCACTTATATGCGCTGTTGTCAATTATATATGGCGGAGGAAGAGGGATTCGAACCCCCGCGCGGCTCACACCGCCTGTCGGTTTTCAAGACCGATCCCTTCAGCCAGACTTGGGTATTCCTCCGTGTTAACATGACATGAAATATAATATCAAAAGAAAAACAGTTCGTCAACCCTACTATATAGATAATATAAAAAGGAAAGAGATTTTTTCTCCTTCCTTTTTCATAAAATATATCCCACTCTACTAAATAATTAAAGATGCCGTTATTCTAAAATAACAACGAATGTATATTAATAAGAATGGTTTTATTTATATGAATCTATTTTAATTTTTCGGCATATAGATTTGCGGCTATGCAAAAAAAGGAGCCTGCACTCGCTTTCTCCCTTTGTTTTATCTTGCATGTGGCAGGAAAGGGCCCTGACCGCTTCTACGCATGGCCAGATGCTCTCGCCCACCGAAAAAGAATGGTTTTATATCGTTTTTTAAATTTGGATTTATTTAATTACTGTTTTTCCTCCCATATAAGGACGAAGAACTTCTGGAATAACAATAGAGCCATCTTCTTGTTGGTAGTTCTCTAAAACAGCAGCTACCGTACGGCCAATCGCAAGTCCAGATCCGTTTAATGTATGAACATGCTCTGGCTTCGCTTTTGTGTCACGACGGAAACGGATATTTGCACGGCGCGCTTGGAATGCTTCAAAATTACTACAAGAAGAAATTTCACGATATGTACCATAGCTAGGAATCCACACTTCAATATCGTATTTCTTTGCTGCCGTAAATCCTAAATCTCCTGTACACATGCTCATGACACGGTATGGAAGACCTAATAATTGTAATACACGCTCTGCATCATTTGTTAATTTTTCTAATTCTTCATAAGAATCTTCAGGCTTTACAAATTTCACAAGCTCTACTTTATTAAATTGATGCTGACGAATTAAACCACGTGTATCACGACCAGCAGATCCTGCTTCAGAACGGAAACATGCGCTAAACGCTGCATAACGAATTGGTAATTGATCTCCGCTTAAAATTTCTTCACGGTGCATATTTGTTACAGGTACTTCAGCTGTAGGAATTAAGAAGTAATCCTCGCTTTCAATACGAAACGCATCTTCTTCAAACTTCGGAAGTTGCCCCGTCCCTATCATGCTTGTACGATTTACTATATACGGAGGTAAAATCTCTTCATATCCATGCTCTTCCGTATGAAGATCAAGCATGAAGTTAAATAAAGCACGTTCTAATTTTGCACCTGCCCCTTTATAAAATACAAAACGGCTACCTGTTACCTTTCCAGCGCGTTCAAAGTCCAGCATACCTAAATCCGTTGCAATGTCCCAATGTGGCTTTGGTTCGAACGTAAATTCTGGAACGTCTCCCCACGTACGAACTTGCACATTATCATCTTCCGTTTCACCCATTGGTGTAGATTCATGTGGAATATTTGGAATAGATAACATTAATTTCTCAAGATCTTCTTCAACTGTACGAAGCTCATTATCAAGCTCTTTCACTTTATCGCTTACTTCACGCATTTCTAAAATAAGCGCCTCTGCATCTTTCTTTTCACGTTTTAATACAGAAATTTGTTGAGATACTTCATTACGTTTGCTTTTTAACTCTTCCGTTTGTACAAGTAATTCTCTTCTTTTTGTGTCTAATTCTTCAAAACGGCCAAAGTCGGTTAAGTCTTCGCCTCTATGTTGCAGTTTCGCTTTTACTTCTTCAAAGTTTGCACGCAAAAATTTAATATCAAGCATAATATTTCCTCCTTTATTTTTACAAAAATAAAAAACTCCCGTCCCTATACAAAGGGACGGGAGTTAACCCGCGTTGCCACCCTAATTGAAAGCATAATTGCTTTCCTCTCAAGTAGAGATAACGGCTCTTCACCGGAAATGTTTACTAGCCAACAGGCTGTTCCACACTTCACTCCAGGATGGATTCACAAGCCGCTTCTATCGGTTTACACCAACCACCGACTCTCTATAAGAAACGTCTCTTGCTACTACTTCCTATCAACACATTTATCATATAAAATAGTTACCATCAATTTACTATAATCTTGCACAAGTTTCAAGTCACTTATACAGCTTTTTTCATTTTTACTTCCTTTACCATCTCTACAAAATAAGCTGTAACACGATGATCATCTGTTAATTCCGGATGGAAAGAAGCTGCTAATAAATGATTTTGACGAACCGCGACCATACGATCTTCATATGTGCATAATACTTCGATATGATCTTCTACACCTACAACATACGGTGCACGAATAAATACGCCAATAAAGTCTTCGCCTACTCCTTCCATCGAAAGAGCAGCCTCAAAACTATCTTTTTGGCGGCCAAACGCATTGCGTTCAACTGTAATATCCATTACACCAATATGTGGTTCCTCATATCCAACAAGGTTCTTTGCAAGTAAGATCATACCTGCACATGTACCAAACATCGGTTTTCCTGCTTTAGCAAATTCACGAAGAGGTTCCATGAAACTATATTTATCAATAAGACGGCGCATTGTTGTACTTTCACCGCCTGGTAAAATAAGTCCATCTACTTCCTCTAATTGCTCTGTATGCTTCACAATCACCGCTTGTGCACCAACTGCTTCTATTGCACGTACATGTTCACGAACCGCTCCTTGAAGTCCTAATACACCGATTGTAACCATTTCAAAAACTCCTTTAATTACCAACCGCGCTCTTGCATGCGTTGTTCTGGTAATAATGTTGAAATTTCAACACCTTTCATTGCATTACCTAGTCCTTTAGAAAGGCGAGCAATTAATTCATAATCTTCATAATGCGTTGTCGCTTCAACAATCGCACGTGCAAATTTTTCTGGGTTTTCAGATTTGAAAATACCAGAACCTACGAATACACCATCTGCACCTAGTTGCATCATTAACGCAGCGTCTGCTGGTGTTGCAACACCACCTGCTGCAAAGTTTACAACTGGTAAACGGCCAAGGCGCTTAATTTCAAGTAATACTTCATAAGGAGCACCCGTATTTTTTGCATATGTCATTAATTCATCTTCGCGCAGGCTTGCAACTTGACGAATTTCTGCGTTTACTTGACGCATATGACGTACAGCTTCTACGATATTTCCTGTACCAGGCTCACCTTTTGTACGAAGCATTGATGCACCTTCAGCAATACGGCGTGCCGCTTCTCCGATATCACGGCATCCACATACAAATGGAACAGTATAATCACGTTTATTTAAATGGTACACTTCATCAGCTGGAGTTAATACTTCACTCTCATCAATATAGTCTACCCCTAATGATTCAAGTATGCGTGCTTCCACAAGATGACCAATACGGCATTTTGCCATAACTGGAATTGATACAGCACCCATTACTTCTTCCACGATTGTTGGATCTGCCATACGCGAAACGCCACCTGCTGCACGAATATCAGCTGGAACACGTTCTAATGCCATAACTGCAACTGCACCTGCTGCTTCTGCAATTTTTGCTTGCTCAGCGTTAACTACGTCCATAATGACGCCGCCTTTTTGCATTTCTGCCATTCCACGTTTTACGCGCTCTGTTCCTGTTACATTTAACATGTACAAAAAACCCCCCTAGGTGAATTGCTTTTCCCCAATCACGGAGAAAATTAAGAATACTCTTACATTCTACCATTATCTATTAGAGATTTGTCTACTATTTTTTTGGATAAAATAGGTGCGAAAAATAGGAAATAAAAAAGCCCCTTATCGGGAGCTTTTAAAACCAACCTTTTACAGTATCAACTGTACCATTCCATAGACCACTAAAGAAGGAACCAATGCTTCGCATAGAAAGAACAAACCAATTCGCCTTTTCTACGTCTTGTTTTGTTACAAGATCTACTTGCATGGATTTACCAGTTAAAAATCCTACATCATTAGCATCTTTTGCTGATACGGTCATATAACCAAGTGTTGTACCTTTTTTAATTGGTGCTTCATTCTCTTTATTTACTGCTTTGAAATCTGTTTTATAAATATCTTGACTACCTTTTGGCATTGGAAGTACGATTTCTTTCTTTGTCTGCACTGGTACTTCTGTATCTTTTGCTTTATTTACATGAACTGTTTCATGACCTTTTACTTGAGAAGCTTTTGAATATACCGTTTTTGTTTGGAAATTTGTAAAACCATAATCAAATAGTTTTTTCGTTTCATCAAAACGAGCTGTCTCAGAGTTTGTTTTAATAACAACGGAGATTAAACGCATACCATTACGCTCTGCTGTACCTGTAAAGCAATAACCGGCTTGATCAGTATGACCTGTCTTTAGGCCATCTACGCCTTCGTATCCTTTAACTAACCCTTTTAACATCCAGTTCCAGTTTGACATATCAATTGGATATTTTCCATCTTTTTGGAATGTCTTTTTTGTAATTTTTGCTGTCTCAAGAACCTTCGGATGATCTTGAAGTAAACGTTGTGCTAACAAAGCGCAATCTTTAGCAGACATTTTATTTTCATCATCCGGGCTTGTGCCTTCAGGATGTTTTCCTTTTAAGTCCTTATTGATTAATCCTGTAGAATTTACAAATTTATAATTTTGTAACCCTAGTTCTTTTGCTTTATCATTCATCATTTTAGCAAAATTGGCTTCTGAACCACCAATCAATTCAGCTAAAGCAATTGTTGCGCCATTAGCAGAGTAAATTGCCATTGCTTCATATAATTCTTTTACAGTATACATACCGCCTTTTTCCAAAGGAACATTTGATAAAGAACGATCTTGTGAAATTATATGAGCGTAATCAGAAACTTTCGTTTTTTGATCCCACTTAATTTTACCTTTTGCTATTGCTTCATGAACCAAATATTCAGTCATCATTTTTGTCATACTAGCAATCGCTAATGATTCATCTGCATTTTTTTGATATAAAATTTTCCCGGAATTTGCTTCCACTAAAATTGCTGCACCAGCCTCAACATTCAAAGCAGAATTGGTTTCCGCAAATGCACTGCTGTATGTAAAAAACATGCTGCAAAATAGTGTAAGCACTGTTACAATCGCAACCATTTGCTTACGAAACATACCTTTCACTGTTGTTACCCCCAATATATTTGTACTCACATAAACGTTATTCTAACACAATCAAAAAAAAATAGACAGAGATACTAAGTCTCCGTCTATTTTTATATCAGACATTATAGTGAATAGTTTGGTGCTTCTTTTGTAATTTGAATATCATGCGGATGACTTTCACGTAATCCAGCGCCTGACATACGGATAAACTGTGCATTTTCACGCAGAAATGTTAAATCAGCTGCACCGCAATATCCCATACCTGCACGTAATCCACCAACTAATTGGTGTACTGTATCTGCTAAAGGACCTTTAAATGGAACACGGCCTTCAATTCCTTCTGGAACAAGCTTTTTATTACCTTCTTGGAAGTAACGATCCTTACTACCTTTTTCCATTGCACCAACAGAACCCATACCACGATATACCTTAAATTGGCGTCCTTGGTAAATTTCTGTTTCTCCTGGACTTTCTGCTACACCTGCAAAAATGCTACCAAGCATAACAACGTGAGCGCCTGCTGCTAACGCTTTTACAATATCGCCAGAATATTTAATTCCACCATCAGCAATTACAGGAACACCGTACTTACGAGCTTCTGTTGCACAGTCATACACTGCTGTTAATTGAGGAACACCAACACCAGCTACAACACGCGTTGTACAAATAGAACCTGGACCAATACCAACTTTAACAATATTTGCACCTGCTTCAATTAATTCACGAGTTGCCTCTGCCGTTGCAACGTTACCAGCAATAATATTTAAGTTTGGATACTTTTCACGAACTTCTCTCACTTTGTCTAATACACCTTGTGAATGCCCATGTGCAGTATCAATAACAATTACATCAACGTTTGCTTTTACTAATGCATCAATACGCTGCATTGCATCAGCTGTTACGCCAACAGCTGCCCCTACTAATAAACGACCTTGTTTATCCTTCGCAGAGTTTGGAAACTCGATTACTTTTTCAATATCTTTAATTGTAATCAAGCCTTGTAGTACACCGTTATCATCAACAAGAGGAAGTTTTTCAATTTTATGTTTTTGCAAGATTTTTTCAGCATCTTCTAGTGTAGTATGCACTGGAGCTGTAATTAAATTTTCTTTCGTCATTACATCAGAAATCTTAATTGAATAATTTTGAATAAAACGCATATCACGGTTTGTAATAATCCCTACAAGTTTGCGCTCTTCTTCATCATTAACGACTGGAACACCTGAAATGCGATATTTTCCCATCAAATGTTCTGCGTCATACACTTGATGATCTGGAGTTAAAAAGAAAGGATCTGTAATAACGCCGCTTTCAGAACGTTTTACTTTATCAACTTGCTCAGCTTGTTGCTCGATAGACATATTTTTATGGATAATACCAATTCCACCTTGACGAGCCATTGCAATTGCCATATTAGCTTCTGTTACCGTATCCATCCCCGCACTAATTAAAGGGATATTTAATTGTAATGTTTCAGATAAAACCGTCTTTACACTTACTTCTCGTGGTAATACATCCGATTTAGCTGGTACAAGTAATACATCATCAAACGTTAAACCTTCTTTAACAAATTTAGATTCCCACATAAATGATTCCCCCCATGATACCTGAAATTATTATTAGTAGCTTAACAATTGGTTAAAATACTGTCAAGAAAGACTGAATATGTTAGAATTTTCTAAAAACAAAAAGGAGAGTATATATGCAGCATTCTACAATCATTTGGCAGAAATTAAGCTTTTTTCTTTCTTCTACTCACACGCAACATTATCTTACCCATTGCTACAAAAAATTAGGTAATACAAATACTGAGAAAAAAAGCTTTGAAAATTGTTATCCTTTTATTTATTACTTAGAGCATGGAAAAAGCTATTACCAATTATGTAATACTGCACCATTTTCTATTAAGCCAGTATTACTGTTTTATGGAATGAGCCAACTTCTAAAAGCTTGTTTACTTACAGTGGATCCTAATTATCCTGAATCAACTTCTGTATTGGCACATGGGGTTACAACAAGAAAAAGAAAAAAACAAGGTTATCAATTTATAGATGATGAAGTAAAAATTCAAAAGCACGGGCTATTTACTCACGTTGCGGAACAAATGTTTCATGTGAAACATTTAGAAGGAGAAAAATACACAATGGAAGGGTTGATGCAGCGGGTCGCTGAATTAGCGGATTTATTCCGATACAGTAAAAGAAAAAATAACCTATATCAATTAAAAGAAGTGACGGAAAATATCTTTACTTTTCCTACTCACATTTTAGATACTTTTCATATGACTGAAGAACGTTTTATACGGTATATAGAAGGGATTAACAAGCACCTTAACATTCGATATACAAACTTTAAAGAAAATGACTCACATTTGTATTTCTCAGCTTCCATGAAAGAATGGAAGCCATTATACAGTGCTCCCCTTACATACAATCATTATACAAATACTTATTATTTACCTGCTAATAATGAAATGGCTCCTGTTCTCCCAGAATTACTTATACACTACCTTTTGCTTTATAACTTAAGTATGATATCCCGCTATGAAACAGACTGGTGGTACGATTTACTTGGAAGTTATGATTCTGAAGATTATCCATTCATCTTTCAATTTCTAGCTGTTACAGCCGAAAAAGTACCGTACTATATTTATTTATATTTAATGAGTAAACATAGCACAATTTCTTAGGAAATAAAAAAAGACGAGTCCACTGACTCGTCTTTCGTTTGCCTGGCAACGTCCTACTCTCACAGGGACAAAGTCCCAACTACCATCGGCGCTAGAGAGCTTAACTTCCGTGTTCGGTATGGGAACGGGTGTGACCTCTCTGCCATCATTACCAGACT
>NZ_JBALLY010000083.1:0-2677 GCF_036963045.1 Bacillus sp. JJ864
ATATTAAATTTACTTTATCTAAATTAGCAAATGAAACAGCCATAAAAACATCCTTTACTAAAAGTCTTTACTACTATTTTAACTTTTAAAACGAAAAAAGACGATATTATGTAGAATATCATCTACATAATATCGTCTAAAGAACTCTACTATAAAAGGATAGATCCTTAAAATTTCTTCACTTGGACTTATCCTTCTAGCCTTTCTAAAACAAAGAAATTTAATTATATAAAAATCATTTCTTATATACCATTACTGTAGATATATATTATATATTAAAAATCAATTGATCCTCCCTATTTATCGGCTGACTCACCGCGTATTCAGCAATCGGTTTAACAATTGCACGAGCTAATAAAACAGGAACTGCATTGCCAATTTGTTTATAAATCTTGTCCAATCGACCATTCACACTCATTTTTTGGTTATCACCATCGCTAAATTTATACCAATCCGGAAATGTTTGAATGCGAGCAATCTCTTTTACCGACAAGCGACGATTATTCTCTTCACCATCTGGAAAAATCCATTTGTTTTTATCAACATTCTCCATTGGTAGTCCGCCTGGATGAATTGGAGCTTGTCGACCACTTGCTTGAATTGTAAAACTTTGTTGATCCCAATTTTTCTTACGATTACGACTCATAAATATTGTTGAATAAGAACCAGTAAAGTAAGGTCCTGGATCACTTTCCAAATCCCCAATTGCTTGTTTCAAAGTAACATATGGTAGTAACTCCTCATCTTCACCATGAGTCGGCTCAGGAAATTCATAAACAAACTCTAAATCGTTTCTCACACCAACTAAAAATACACGTTCTCTCAATTGTGGAACTCCATAATCACGAGAATTTACCAATTTGGTATATACACGGTACCCCGCAGCTTCAAAATCCTGCACAATTTGCTTGAACACTTCCCCTTTTCCAAGTGTAAGCATACCTTTAACATTTTCGGCAACAAAGAACTTCGGTTGGGTTTGCATTAAGCACCTAATAAAATGTAAATATAAAAAGTTACGTTCATCATCAACCAGTCGTGGACCAGCTTCACTGAAACCCGGACACGGAAATCCTCCTAATACAAGGTCTGCATTTGGAAACGTATGAACTTTTCTTATATCCTTATTGTGCAAATACACGTCTTGAGAAAAATTATTTCTATATGTTTGCAATGCTTCTCTAAAAAAGTCGTTGGCATATGTTTTATGAAAAATACTTTCATGACGAATAGCATTATAAATTTCTTTATTTTGAAAAGCTTCCATTGCTCGCTCTGTTCCTACAACAGCTTCTAACCCAGCTAACTCAACTCCTAAGTCTAATCCCCCAGCTCCACAAAATAAACTTATAACATTATATTTATTCTCGTTATAGCTCAGATCATTTTCATCAAAATCACTACGTGTATCGACCTCTTTTTGTCGTTCTTCTTCAATTTTTTGTAATAAGGTTTCCCTAACTTCTTCCAAGCTATAATCAGGAGCTGGTTTAAATTTCCCTCGACCTCGTTCATCTACCTTTACCATTTCACATGCTCCCTTCGACATTTCTATCAATTAGTTTACGTTTTTAAAGACAAATTATCAATAAGAAAGACCACCCAATCTAGGTGATCTTAATTAATTAAAAATTTTATGTTTTTTAAAATAGCGATAAACGCTCTGTACCTTGTGAAACTTCTCGAGTTTCTTCTAAAGATTTATATGCCATATGTATAACAACAACCTGTTCCTCTGCATTAGCGTTAGTTGGATGCGGAATTGTAACATTCTCTATCTCCACATAAGAGCTATTTTGAACAAACTGTTCAAACTCTTCTTTATTAGCATATGCTTCATACTTTTCCTTCTTTATAATAGCAATTACTGAAAACTCATTCTCCTTATCAAAAAGAATAATGTCCTTAAATGCTTTGATTGGATTTTGTAATAACCACATCGAACGAACGCGTAGATCAGTTAACCCTCTACTATCTATTTTATTAAATCTAGCTAATTCATTAGTTTTTGATGTTAATCCTTTAAATTCAGTTTCAATAATACTAGATAAACGTTCAAATACATTTTTATAAACTATATCATCTGCAGCATATACTTCGCCATCTACAAACCATAATAATTTGATTTTATTACTACTTTTTGGAATGAAACCAATAGAATACATCATATCCTTTTCAATCCACTTTCCACCATCACAAGTACGACATTCATTAGAAATACGCGAATCACTCTGTCTGAGTTTATTTTTAGGATATGAACTATTCAATTGCAGTTGTCCTGTGAGGGATTCTAATTTTTTCACTTCTACACCTTCACCATCTTTAATAACAAAATCAGGTGGATTAGAATCATTACCTAAATATGAAAAGTATTGCTCATGTATTTTTATTTTCTCTTCAATGTTTTCTGTATCAAATGCATTACAGTATGCATCTTTAACATAAAATTCCAGTGCAGTTCCCTGACTATTCATCCGATTTGATCCTGAGTATATATCTTTAATGTCATTATTTAAATAGGCTCCTAAATTCATAAGTGCATTTAATACATTAACATCCATAATATTCTCCCTTCATCCAGAACAAAAACTATATTTTCTATCTACGTAATATTCTACAAAAATATTCAAAAGTCTACCATAATAGATTATTAAAATGTCAGGCGTGTTGATTAGCC
>NZ_JBALLY010000084.1:0-3442 GCF_036963045.1 Bacillus sp. JJ864
TGTTTTTAATATAATTTAATAGTACTTTATATGTTGTTTTATTTTATTTGTAAAATGCAAAATTGCATATAAATATAGTTAAATCAGCCATAAATAACCCATAATATTATTATCCTTTGAATAGTAATTCTATTTTCCATAAAATGAAACTTCCATCAGTGGCAGGGCCTCATCCCACACTGATGGTTAGTTGATAATAGAGAAATTACAAGAGCGTAAATCAGTAGAAGCACAATTATGTATCGACGCTTTTCAATATGCAAAAAACAACCTTAATAAATGGATTTGGGAGAGTAGTAGGGAGTTACGAGAGCGTGGATTTGCGGAAGACGTAACATATAGTGCATCTTTAGCTATGCTGCAAGTGGTACCTATTTTACAGAATGATTGGTTTATGAATTTCTTTAATCACTTTAGTGGAATATGAAATTATTACGACAAAATGTGACAAATGCAAACTTATATATTTGTTAATATAGATGAGGTAATTATTTATATTATTGTTCTAGGAGGATTACGAAATGTTGAAAAAGTTAGTGACATTACTTCTTTGTAGCATGTTTGCTTTTAGTTTAGCTGCATGCGACAATCATGCGAAGGCAACAGAAAAGAAGGATGCAAAGACAGAGGAACAAAAAAAGGAAGAAGAACAAAAAAAGATTGAGGAACAAAAGAAACAAGAAGACGAACAGAAAAAGCAGGAGGAGATAAAGAAGCAACAAGAAAGCAGTACGTATGAAGATGTGGCAGTGGCGGATCGAGAAAATAACACGCCAAACAGTGCCGAAAATAAAGTGCAAAACGAAAATTTAGTGAATGATTCGATTCATCATATTGATGATGAAAAAAATAAAATGAATACGAATCGCGTTGTAAACGCAACTGTACTTAAAAATATTGATGGCGATACGCTGAAAGTGAAATTAGAGAATGGAAAAGAAGAAACAGTGCGCTTTTTGCTTGTTGATACACCGGAAACAAAGCATCCTCGTCTAGGCGTACAACCATTTGGACCAGAAGCAAGTGCATTCACGAAGAAATACGCAAGCGAAGGAAAGAAAATTCAGCTTGAACTAGATGTAAGTGAGCGTGAAAAATACGGACGTCTATTAGCGTATGTATGGGTAGATGGACAGATGCTAAATCGATTACTAGTTGAGCAAGGGTTAGCGCGCGTGGCATATGTATATGCTCCGAATACAAAGTATGTCGATTATTTACGCGAATTTCAAACAAAAGCGCAGGCAAATAAGAAAGGTATTTGGAGTGTAGAAAACTATGCAACAGATAACGGCTTTGATAAAAATAAAGCAGCAAAGCCTGCCGCGCCTGCACAAGCTCCGAAGAAATCACAACCTGCGCCAACTGAAGCACAGCCAAAGCTAGAACAGAAACAGCAGGTACAACAACCAAATAACAACTTACCACAAGGTGAGTACCATTTTAGCAGTTGTAAAGAAGCAAAAGCAGCCGGGTTCTCCAATATTCCGAAAGGTCATCCAGCTTATTCTTCTAAGCTAGACCGGGATGGCGATGGGGTTGCTTGTGATAAGTAGATACAAAAAGGATTCGCCTTTTCGCGAATCCTTTTTGTTTGCATCCTCGAAAAGACAAATATCTGTAACATAAACATGCTACAACTATACGTAAATCGTGCTATTGGTATGACGAGAATACCTTTAGTAAGCCAGAACTCTCTCTATTTTCTCTAAAAAATTGATAACGTCGTAGGAACAATGAAAGATTTTTGTAAGACTTTTGTAACATTTACGAAAGAGAAATGAAAGATTTGTTAGATATGATGAAGTCAAACTTACTAGAGAGAGGGTAACAAAATGAAAAAGACATTTAAAACAAATAGAATTGGAAAGAAGGTAATCCCTGCAACAGCAGCATTAGGTATTCTTTTTTCTATGGCTCCTATTGCAGAAAATAAAGCTAGCGCAGGTATAGCTACGGTGCTTGATATAGGGATTACTTCATTAGGTATAGTGAAAGACATTTATGAAGGACTAGGGATAGAGGTGGGAGACCCTGACTTAACAGATTACACTGGTCCTTATGCTGAAAATGTATCTTATAGAGCTCCTAGTTTTAAATCTGGAGAATTTAATCTTTCTATGCATCATACGAAAGATGATTCGAATTTTACTAGACCGGTTAAAGTACTTTATCCAAATGGAAAAAGTGAGATTCACAAATTAAAATCAGGGCAGCAGCTTAAGATTACAGAAGCGGGTACGATTGTAGATCTAAATCCTTATGCAGAATCAGCTTCAGAACACAATCTTCTTTACATTACACAAGAGCAATTGAATGAAGGGAAAACTGGAGTTGCGCTTAACCAATCTATCACTATATATGTAGAAAAAACATCTGGTCAAAATAGCATTCTTGTTGACGAATTTTATAAGAAGAGATTTGGAGCAAATTCCCTTGATGGCTTTAAAGGTTTAGGCGTGGATCGCTTTTCTTATTTAACTGATGAACAAAAGAAAGTCGCAACAATGACTTCCCATCCGGTAGACAGAACAGTTCTTTCGAATTATGTTACAAATAACCCTAAAGCTCTTGCTGATTTTAATGACCGATCAACGAATGTATTAGCAAATGCTGAGTTCATTCTTGAAACACCTATTTCATTACCATTTATTACATTGAATGATGGTAAGCCTTATCAAATTATTCCTTATAAAAAAGGGACGAATAAAGTGTTAGTAAAAACAGGTTCAAAATACCTTTCAGGAAAAGAAGGACATGGGCTTCAATATTCCGATACGATTGGTGATGATGAGGTGTTTGAACTTGTTCAGATCGATCCAGATCCTTGGGACAAAAAAGTTCGATTCCGTTTGAATAACAAAAATGGAGTAAGTTTGGCTGGTAATCAGTATATTTCTCAATTCGGGACGGATTGGAGTTTCAAATCTGAAATTCGTTTCACTGGAAAAAACAACAATGAGATTCATAATTGGCTAAGAGAATGGTATCCGGGTAAAGAAAATGAGAAACAGAAATATGACGAAGTAGAGATTAAAGATGATGAAAAGGATCTTATGAAATGGTCTGCAAAAGATTCTTCTGGGAACGTGATAAAGAATAGTTGGGTAAACCGAGGCTCTGATTATTATTATGCAGGTTCTGATGGAATTTTCTTAAAGGGTTGGCATGAAATTGAAGGTAAGACATATTATTTTCACCCAGATCATTTTGGGGCAGTATTATCGACAAGTGGCTCAAATGGAAATCATGAAATTGATGGGAAGTACTACCACTTTGATGATAAAGGCGCCTTGCAACGATCAGCATGGAGAGGTCAAAACTATTCTGATGAGTCTGGAGCGTTTATTAAAGAAGGTTTCCGAGAAATCGATGGGAAAACATATTATTTCCAAAATTATGAGCCTACAAAGCAACTACGTCTAGAAGATCAACATGTCAT
>NZ_JBALLY010000084.1:3612-5714 GCF_036963045.1 Bacillus sp. JJ864
GCTACTTATACTGGTTGGAAAACAATTGATGGTAAAAAATATTATTTCAAAGATGGTGCAAACTATACTTTCGATGGACATCAAGAAATTGATGGAAAAAGATATTATTTTAATCATGACGGAGAAGCTAAGATAACAGGATTTGATAAAGTGAATGGTAAAATCTACTATTATGACGATAAAGGCGTAATGCAAACAGGCTGGAGAGAAATCAATGGTAAGTGGTATTACTTCCAGGATTCTGGAGAAGCTAAGATAGGCAAGTTCCAAGTTTGGGGATACTTCTTCCCTTATTATGGATACTTCCAGTACTATGCTAAAGACGATGGTTCAATTTATCAAAATGAAACTGTTAGACTTGATACACAATATGGGTCTAGGGACGTTGTTTTTGATCATAATGGACATTATAAAGTGAAATGGAATAGTTAGGATAATACCCAAAATATGAGGTAAAGCAAGAAATCATAAGACTGCAAAACATTTCTTTTTGAAAGTTTTGCAGTCTGTTTATATTACTGCACTCTGTAATGTACAAATACAAATTGAAAACCAAGGGAGAAAGTGAGAGCAGATTACTCTTGTTCTGCATAGTAAGGATTTATATGTTAAAAATGACATATAAATCGATTAACAATAAATTGGTGTAAAATACACCTTGATGGAGGGTTGCCATTATGAATCAAACAAACTTGCATATAAAATTATCTCTCATACAATTATTTCTGTTAGTACTGAACTTATTTATATTTTCTTCAGCTATGCCATTTTTACCTTGGTTTACCGAAAGTGCTTTTGGCTGGTTAGGGATCTTGGCTACCACTCCTTTATTGTTAATCATCGGTAGAATCATGCCCCAACTAAAAAAAAGCGAAAAATATTGTATAACAAGAACAAGACAAGTTGTTCCTTTTATTGCATCTATTGTTTCACTATGCATCATGTTATTACCTACCACTGAATTATCGATTGTAATAGCTCTTACAGTGAATGGTTTAATGGTGATCATCACAATTGTATTTTTGTTGCAAGATTTCTATAGATTGAATTAAAAATATAAGTTCATAAGGTTTATTTTAAACATCTTGTTGTTAAAATATTTGTTTTACTTGTCATTTTAGGAATTGTAGCCCTTATAACTAAATAACTTTCAAATAAGAGGAGCTAAGATGTAATTTAGCTCCTTTCGTTTTGATAAAATCTTTAAGCAAGAATGCAAATTTTTTAGAAATAGATATATTCTATAAAAGCATGGATGGTACTCGTTATCAATAAATTGCCTAATAACCATTTCGTTTTAATATGCGATAAATAGTAGTTCTGTCAACATTTAAAAAATCAGCAATCTCCTGTTTCGTTTTTCCCTGATCAAGTAACTCGAGTATCAAATCAGTTTTAGACTTATTGATTTTAGGAGTTCTCCACAGTTTCCCGCCATTTTCTACATACTTCATACGACCAGCCTGTGTTCGCTCCAATATATATATATAAATCCATTTTAATTTTTCGACATATAAATCGTTGCTATGTAGCAATACAACATGATCTGCACATGCTTGCTCCCTTTGTTTTAAACCTCGCATGTGGCAGGAAAAGGACCTAACCGCTTCTATGCACAGCCAGATGCTCTCGCCCTCCCCTAAAAGAAAGGAGGTTTTATGTCGTTTTTTTAACTTGCATATATATAGTTTCGCTCAATATCAGATTATGAATCTTTTTAAATCAAAAATATTGCAAGCCAATGAAATGAATGATGTACAGTTTGAATCTTTTTATAATAGTAGAGTTTAATCATTTACGATAAGGGGGTTACATCATCTTAAAATTAAAGTATGTAGTGTTCTCAAAATGAAGAAAACGAGCTGCATTCCTATAAATAACTGTAGAGAAGCAGAAGTATTGTTTGGCAGCAGCCTCTTTATTTGTTAATTAAGGAGACAAAATTTGTTTACGATATTGAAAAGATTTATTAAAAACCGTACTTTGAAAAGGGTATTGATTATAACGGTTATATATATTAATATATTAATGTAATCACCCTAATTAATGGGATTTAAAAGAAATAATTGTAAATATTCTTCAGAAATATTCATTCCTTTAAA
>NZ_JBALLY010000085.1:0-148 GCF_036963045.1 Bacillus sp. JJ864
GTATAGTGAATATATATTAAATGAACAAAAAAAGAGATCTAACTAGATCTCTTTTTTAAAACATTCCTAATTTCTTTTCATTATTTAAAAATTTCGTATATGATTTTTCTAAACTTATCTAAAATACACAATTATACTTGGTATATAG
>NZ_JBALLY010000085.1:214-19977 GCF_036963045.1 Bacillus sp. JJ864
CAAACATATCATATAAATTGAAAATATATTCAATGCTCTTTTTCTCACTTCATTTTCTTTCGCTAACATTATTTTAATTGCATTAACTAACATTCCTATGCTTCCAAATAAAATTATAACAACCCTAACAATTTTCCCTGAATCACCCATAAATGATTTTGATACTTCAACCAATTCTTTATTATATGGAATAACAAACGGAACAACTAATAACGCTATTAAAAGACTTAACAATATTATTGGTTTTAATGGTTTTTCTTTTATAACGTGTATTAGTGACTTTTGATTCATTTTCTTCTCGTCCTTTCTTAATAAACTTAAAATTAAACCCAATGTATTAACGATTTGATTAGAATTCACAAGCTAATCGAACCCCACTATTTAGTAAATGTTCTTTGCAATACTTAATATGTTCCTCAATGGTTATTTCAGTACCAACATTTATATACTATAGGTGTCTTTATCCCATTTGCACTAAACTCTGTAAGACTCGTATTCACATTTTTCATCCCCTCTTAACAAAATTTAAATTATATTAAATTAACCAATATTAACGGGCAGACAATACTCCACCTTAAAATTTAACCATTAGGAATTTTCTTTATTTTCTTCACCTACCAATCGCTCCAATTGTTCCTTAAAATGCAAATCTATAATCTTTTTGATTTCTTCAAATTCAGTAAGCGATACATAAACTTCAATTTTTTTATACTTTTCCTCTACATGATCAGTTAACACATGGAAAGCAAAATCCTGAATCTTTTTCAAGTCTTTATAGATAAATTGGATTGCATATATATGGTCTTCACAATGCGTTTCCATCCAACTCATGTCCCATAATCCATCAAATAATTTTTGAACAAAATATGTTTTGCTATCACTGTACATTAAATCCCAATTTTCATCGAAACAATAAGATAAAAAATACATATTACTGTCTAACAATACATTTAATACTCTTTTTTGTGTTTTTGATAAATATGAATTTTTTTGTAAAGCCATTTTCAATTCATCCATATCAGTAATATATTTTTTCTTTTTCATGTTAATAGAGTCCAACGTGATTTCCCCCTTTTATTCCCTTTACAATTTATTTTGTTAATACCTGTTAATACCATTATAGCATAATGCACATTGAATGTATAGTGAATATACATTGAAAAGAAATAAAAAAGGAATCAAGTTAGATTCCTTTTTTTTCAACATTATTTAGAATGGTAAATCATCATCTGATATGTCTATTGGCTGTTTTGAATTAGAAAAATTAGGGTTATGAGGTTGACCTTGTTGACCAAAAGAATTATTATTAAAACCAGAATGGTTGTTATTAAAACCAGAATGGTTGTTATTAAAACCAGAATGGTTGTTATTAAAACCAGAATGGTTCAATTCTGAATTATTACGATTTTTCGGTTCTAAAAATTGTACACTTTCCGCTAAAACTTCTGTTACATAAACACGTTTTCCATCTTGCCCATCATAATTTCTAGTCTGTAATCTCCCATCTACCCCAGCAAGACTACCTTTCTTTAAATAATTCGCAACATTTTCAGCTTGCTTTCTCCATATCACACAATTTATAAAATCAGCTTCTCTTTCTCCTTGCTGGTTTGCAAATGCACGATTAACAGCTAAAGTAAAGGTTGCTACAGCAATACCATTTGGTGTGTAACGTAAGTCAGGATCTTTAGTTAAACGACCAACGAGGATAACACGATTAAGCACTCAAACCACTCTCCCTTTAATTTTCCTATAGATTTATTTACATTTTCACATAATCACTAATTAAATTTTACATTCATCACAATTGCAAGGTTCTATACTTCTAATCATTTCAAGAAGCTGTTGTTGAGTGTCTTCTCTAATGATATGAATCCCATAATCCGCATCACTAAAATAATAGCCTTTTTCTGTATAGCACCAATAACCTTTTTCTGAATCCTTGTAAACTTCTTCAATCTTAGGTTCGTATTTTTTAGGTATTTTTATAGATGTTCTGTTTTCCATTTTGAATACTCCTTATTAATTTTTCCATTTTTTCTAGTTGTATAAGAGGGATCTACATAGACCCCTCTTATACTTTTCTATTCTACAGGCTTAAAAATCACACAATCTGAATAGTCACCTAAAATTTCCGCTCTATATACTTGCCCATTTATTAAAATTAATTCTCCATTTACAATTGGTAAGTATTTACTCATACGTTTTTTATGTTGTTTCTCTTCTTCACTATAAAAAGATTTTATCATTGTACCGCTCTGTAATCCCCATAAAACCCCATCACCTTCTTTTAAATAATCCTGTTGTAAAGATACTTCCCCCTTCACGCCCTCTACTTTGAATTTATTTTCTAAATCGTGGAATCCCTTTGAAATATTTAGTGTTCTCATTTTGCCCCCGCCTTTTTAAGATTTTTTTTGTTCCTTTTATATTAACTAACCTAATTATAACACAATATACATTGAATGTATAGTGAATATATAATAAAAATCGTAAAATAATAAATTTTTAATAGAGTTGAATCAAGACAGATGATATATCAGTTCGTGCCGAAAGCTGTCGTCGTATAGTAATTCGTCCCTCTCTCCAATACAAGGGGCATGAAATTTTTTAATCATTGTGTTTCGTTTATGCTTTCCCTACGCTACGCAACTTGCATTTTCATTGTAGCAAATTGCTCCACTTGTAAAAGCCCAACTCAACATCAATTCTAAAAATTTTCATGCTATTCCCTTGATCTCCGTTCGCTCCTCATTACGTATAAGCCGACAGCTAAACAGAGAAAAACCTTTTAAAACCTTCTCAAAACCCTGTCAAAACCAATACGAAATGAGGAATTTTTATGTTATTACCACAGTTTTCTTTTTATCAATTAGAGATTAAAGACACTCGTCCACAACAAGGTATTACAAATTCCACGATAGAAACATTCATGGGTTATGGAAGTGCTGGATGTAAAGCCTATATTACTATCCAAGATTTCTTAAAAATCAATAACGAAAACGATTTAACCATTATTCATAATGAAGACCGAAATAATCAAATTTACCCTTATACTTGGTCAGGAATTCACAAACACACTTTTGCAAAACTTGAAATAACTATTACTTGCAAGCAATTTGCTGATGCGGAAGACCACTACAGAGTATGTACACATTGTAATGAGATTATGTTCGAAGGGTATTGTATAGACGAAGGACTATATTATTTTTGTTCTGATGAATGCTTGCATACAAAATACACACCAGAAGAATATCAAAAGGCGTATGAAGAAGATTGGGCTTACTGGACAGATTGGCATTAAAAAAATCAAACATCTAAATAATTCAAGGAGGTAATTAACATGCAAGCACCAGTAGTAGTTTTAGTGGAATACGAGTTTTATAACACAGGAGATAGAGATAGTGAAGTATATCTATTTAAAGATATACAAAAGGCTATACAATTTGGAAAAGATTGTACAAAAGATTACTTAGAAGGAAGAAATTTAACGGAAGAGGATTTTCAAAGTGGTTCAGACACATTTGAAATAGATGAAGGTAAAAACAATTACTCTTTTGTATCGTGGGATGACACTGATTTTAATAGATATAATGTTTTTGTTTACAAAGGAGAATTTGAAGATGATAGTCCAACATTAAAACCACCACAAATATAAATTGCATATACAGGCGTAGAGGGGTTTATCCCTTCTACCCTATAAAATATACCTCTGACCCGCTAAAGGGCTGTATGCCCAAAAGAAGTGGCGTGTAAAGGGGCAAAAAGTTTTTTAATCGTTGTGTTTCGTTTATGCTTTTCCTACGTTACGCAATTTGCATTATCATTGTAGCAAATTGCTCCACTTGTAAAAGCCCAACTCAACATCAACTCTAAAAAACTTTTGTGCTATTCCCTTGACACGCCACTACGGAATCCCTGTATGTGGATCACACTCCAAAACCACATACCCATTTATCCACCTTCACCCATTTCAATTCCCCTTAATTTTTCAGCCTAAAAAATCCAACTTCCATTTTCCACAATTTGTACATATAAATATTTCTATCATTACTATTCCCTCTAATTCTTTGAACTTATCCACTGGTATATTTTCCTTTTCTACAGCATACACCTTCAAATCCACATAATCATGTCCACAACCCAATACCTCATTTGATCCATCATATAAAAATGACATTCCTTTATAGTTATCACAAATATATTGAATCAATTTTGTTGAAGGAACTATTTCACTAGATAATACTATCCCCTTGTATTTCGAAATATCCAAATTTGGTTTCTCATTCATAATTTCCCCTCCTTAAAGTTTACTTTTTTAATCTATCATGGAATGTGGCACTATTTACGTCATAATTAAAATTTTCAAAATCAAAGCTAAAGCTTTTAAAGTTTCAGTTTAATATTTAAACTAAATCCAATTAAGAATCAACCAAAATAAAAAGATTTGAAACACCGAAACAACTAAAATTTCATTAAAGAGAATTATCGAATTATAAGCTTCCACCCTATTATTTCGCATTTTATTTCCCCTCACCCTTGATTTGTCTTAACTCAATTTTACTATACACTCAATATATATTCAATATATAAAAGGGACTTTTTCAAAAAGTCCCTGTTCCCTTCATTACTTAATTTGATAAGTACAATCAAAACCTCTTTCATCAAAAAATCTAATGACCTGATAAGGGTTAACAGATACATGTTTACCTATTTTAGAATTCGCTAAATTATATAAAACTGTTATTGCATTTAGTAATTCTTCTTTTAAAAACGAGGTATTTGATTCTTTTAATTTNNTTATGTGTAGAATCTGAAATTAATTTAATCCAAAATTCACAATCTCCTTTTCTATAAGTTAAAGATCTTATTGCAATTAGCGACTCATATAACACTATATATCCTAAATCAAATAATCCTTTATTACATAGTTCTTCCATAGCTTTATCTAAATTAGGAATAGCTCTTAGTTCTATATCTTTATCCACAATAGAAAAACCAAACATAATAACCCCTCACTTTTCAAAAATAACTCTTCGTATTATGAGCGAACCACAAAACTTTCTAATTCTTCTAATAATTTTTTCGCGCCTTCTTTACTTACAATAATTTTCCCATTTGCTACAGCAATATTATTTTTTGTCACTTCCCCTGTTATTGCACATGCTCCATATGGTTCATATTTCTTTAAAATAATTTTCTCGTTATCTTCTACATATATTTCTATTGGATCTTTTTCATTGATACATAATGTTCTTCTAAGTTCCTTTGGAAGTACAATTCGACCTAATTCATCAACTTTTCTAATAATCCCTGTAGATTTCATACTTATCTCCCCTTTATTATAATTTAACCCAATTATACCATTAAATGTATTATTTGTACATTGAATATACATTTAATACACAATTAAAAAAAGAGCTTTTCAGCTCTTTTTAAAACATATTTGCAAATGGATCTGCCGAATCTTTTTTATTTTCAACTTCATTAGAATCCTCTTTTATTTCTGACTCAAATTCGGCAAATGGATCTGATGAATCTTCTTCTTCTTTTTCTTTCTCAAAGTCAGCAAATGGATCTGATGATGATTTTTCAACTGTATCTAAATGGTTTTCAACCATTTCCTCTACAGCAAGTTTTTCTGTTTCCTTAATCACTTCTTCAACAACTACACTCTGATGTATATTAATATCATTTTCACTAGATGTTTGAGATTGTGTTTCCATGTATTCTTGAAGAATTTTTCCGACAAGGCCAGTATCATTTTCAACCATTTCAGCCATTTTACTTTGTGTATCCATTTCTTCTTGTACATAATTACCTAGTAAATTATCATTTTCATCATTTTCTGGATCAATGTCATTTGCTTGTAATTTAGTTTGTAATCTAGCTATATTTTTTATGCCAACATCTTTAATTTTCCCTAAGTTTGCAAGCTTATCATTTTCTTCTATTTCTTCTGAATTTAATTGTTTCATTCTTTTACCCAATTGCAACAGAAGTTCGTTTTTATTCTCAATATCAGAAGATTTTTCTAAGAAATGACCTACAGCACCCATAATTTTTAAACTTGTTTGCTTTTTCGCTTCTAATAATTCTTGTTGTTCACTATTTTCTTCTGTTTCCTCTATATCGCTTACTTCTACAGATTCACGAATTTCTTTTTGATATTCAATTGCTTCTGGATCTAACGCTTGTTCTTTTAACTGTTCTTCTACTATTAGCTTTTTATTATTGAACATTTCACTGAAAGAAGGAGAATCTTCTTTATAATTATTTTCTTCAACATATAATGGATGTTTTTCTACATCTATTAAACGTTTTCTAAATTTATCATAATTATATTTTCTATTTTTTGTAAGTAATTGACCGAAAACTTTATGTTGCCAAGCTTTTTCTACATAACATACGTCATGACCAGCAAATTGTACATAGCACATGTCCCTGTCCATCTTCATTAAATCATTAACTGTAACTAATGGTTTTTTCACTGTTACCATACGTGTTTGAACATTGCTACCTGTACCAGTTGTTTCAGGATAACTAACTGTAGTTTCACCAAATGCTTCACTGAAATACTTAGCTGTACTTTGTTCATTGACCCTAAGAATCAATTTTGTATCATGGTTAGCTATAATGTTTTTCGTTACTTCTTTACCATATAATTTTTCTACCTGACTTAAATCTTGAACAATAGTTGTCATATTAATTAAGTAACTACGACAAAGAGAAAGCGTTTCACTGTAGCCTTCGATTTTACCAATGTTAGGAAATTCGTCCAATAAAAAGTTTACAGGTGTAGGAAGTTGCGAAATAGGACTTTTTCTAGCTATTGTAAAGAATGCATCAATCATTTGTGTAAAGAATGCACTTGTAATACCCATATATGGATTGGTAGGAATAGCTATTTTGATGTATAAAGCATACTTATTATTTACAAAGTCTTCAAATTCGAAATCTGATTTCTTTGTCATTTCACGTATCTTTTCTAATCTGTACAAAGAAATAATACTGTCAAAACTACTTGTTACTGATGAACGCGTTTTACCTGTTAAAGAATTGAAGAAACTTTTCAGTCCTTGCACTCCGACATCCTCTTGATCTTGTTCTTCAATCCATTTCATATAGATTTTTTCATTGGAAATATATTTATCATATGTGCTAATCAAAGAATCAAAGTTCGCATTTTCTGAACTGAAATTTGTTTTCGTATAAACAATCATATTTTTTAATAGCGTTCTTGCTCTTTCTTGGAAGAAATCTTCTTTTCCATCTGATAAAGCATTTTTCGCTGTAATATTTGCAAGTTTTTGGGCATCTTCATCATTATTTACAAATGACATTGGATTAAAGCCCCATCCCTTAAAATCAACAAAGTCTAATCTACCCACTGTATATCCTTGATCGACTTTCAATTGATGTGTTAAATGCCAGTTTTCACCTTTAACATCGATTACAATCTGACTTTGATTCCGAATATTAATCAAGTTTGGAAATACATGTGTTTGCCCTTTACCAGAACCACTTGGCCCGATAACAAAAACGTTTTTATTATCAATTGTGGTGCTATTTGGAATTACTAAAACTTTTTTTCCAACTTTCGCTAAAACAATACCTTCCTCCATATTCAACACTTTTTTATAACCAATAACTGGCATTGGTGAATATTTTGCTTTGGTACTTAAAATTGAACCCATTAATTTTACTGGATTTTCAAATGTTGCTGAACCATGTACACCAAAATCCGATTCATCATGATATGTTTTCTGGAATATACTTTCTCTTACTAAGTAAGCCCCACCACAAAAGAATAGAACTAATCCAGCTTGTAAAATCATTTTCCCATTTGGATCAGCTAAGATAAAATCATATATTTCTTTACTAAAAAACACTTGCAAGTGGAGTGTCTGGATATCTTTTAAATGTGTTAGTGTATACAGCAATATCGCAATAAGATGTGTACCTAAACCAGTTATCAAGATGATTGGTATGATAGCTGTATAAAAGTGTTTTTTTAACTTTGGTTTCTTCATACAGAACGCCCTTTCTTTATTTAAAAAATGTTTTATTTCATTTTTCAACTACATCTACAGTTTTTTTTTGACTGATTTCAAGTAATTCACTTACTCGATTTTCGCGCTCCGGTAAAGTCAACACCTGTACACCACTTGTATTTTGCAATATCTCTTTCAAGTCAATTCCTTTATCCTTTTGTATAAAGTATGGGAAGTTTCCATTACAATCAGCGATTAAAACATCTTTTTCGCTATTCCCACCTTTAGCATTAAAACGATAAGAAGGAACTTCTTGTTTCGATAACACTTTATCACATTTATTTATTGTCAAAGAACTATCCAATTTACTTATTTCTAATAAATGATTTAGTCTATCATTCAAATAAGATTCATAATGATGTTCGGTACTTTCTTTTCCTTTAGAGCTTATTTCAGCCAAATTTAAAGCGGATATATAGGCTTGATCCTTATCTTTTTCTCTGGTTAAAATAATTGTTTTTTCATCTACTTGTTCTACAGTTGTAAAATTACTTTTCATTGCACCTATTGTATTATCAGCAACTCGACCAATCGCATCAATTAACATTACATCATAATCTTTTTCATTCATACCTAGCCTTTTAGCGGTTTCTTGATTTTGGCCTATAGTATTCTGTAAAACATTTAATGCATTAATTGAAGGATTATCTTTTAAACATTCAAGCATTGGTACAACAACTCTTTTATCATTCGGCACTTGTACGTCATGAAAATGTCTATTTAAAGTATTTACATCCTCTTGAAACAATTTGCGGTCAATTGATGCATATGAATTTGTTAAATCATTTCTTATTTCTCTATTCATAATCAAATCCACACGTTTCATCATATCGTTTGCAAATTGTATTTGATTATGTGATTTATCAATTGCCATGTAATCATATTGACTTTTAATAACATTTAAATCTTCATTAGCCCCTATGTTTACTTTATTCCCATCACTTATATAAACAGAAATATTATATTTATCATCGTTTTTTTCAATGAAAAACTGATCATCAAAAGATATAGTTTGTTCATTAATATTTGTACCCTTTGATAACAAATTCGTTATCAAATAATCACCTTTTTCAAATTCTTGTTGAGTTATTACTTTTCCACCTTGTATTTGCAATTCGTATTCTTCTTTTGATGGAACAGCTCGAATGAATTGACCAGTAAAGAACGTCATACTCTGTTTATCTAGCAACTCGAAATATGGTAAGTGATCATTCTTAAAAATATCCATATTATCTTTAAAATGTTCTATAAATTCTACTGGAACAGAACTTGTGAACATTCTTTTATAGTTGTTTAATTGCTCACCTTGTTTATTGTGACTATGAATTTCTAACAAGCTTTCAGTTTGGTTATTAGATATATTCGTATCTTCTGACTTATTAATCGGTGCTGGATTTTTAATTTCATTTTCATTATCCTTTAATATTTCTAATTTATGCTTTTCGATAATGTTATCTATACTTTTAACTGTTCCAGCCACCATTTTTTTAATATCAGATAGACCTTGCTTTGCTTTTTCTAAATCTTTTGACCAAGTTGCAATATATCCCACACTATAATCACTTGTATCTAATCCATAATAACTTGATACACAGAAAGCAACACTTTCAGCATGAATTTCTTTTTCACTTCTTGGAACATCTTTAAATGGACTATTTTTCGAATGTAATTGACTATGTGCAAATTCATGGATTAGAGTTTTAAATTTATGTTCAATTGGCAAATCATTTCTGATAACAATGTAATGTTCTGGTATATTATAGTATCCTTTAACACTTGGATTTTTTTCTAAGTAATCTGTATTAACAGAATCATTTACTGGCACTTTAGCATTACTTTGAATAGCATCTTTCACCAGTTTATATAACTTTTCATAATCCATATTTTTTTGTCCTGTTTTTACAGCATGAACAAAATCTTGCGCTCTTGGAATTTCTTTTCCACCAGTTTGACTAACATCAAACACTTTTACAGGAGTAAATCCAAGTAGTTTTTTTGTTACATTAACTTTGTCTTTACCATTTTCATCTTTAATAGGATCTCCATTTTTATCACGAATAATTTCTTTCGTAATTTTATGTTTTGGAGCATAAATGTACAAACCTTTTTGACCACATTGAATATGACGACCCATTTTCTTCCACTGAACAAACCCTTGAATCATTGAAGCTTCTGGTTTTTGGCTATAAATCAATGCAAGATTGTTAATAGAATAACTAGGAAGTCTACTCATAACTTCTAAGAATCGTTTAAAATTCTCATTATTTTTAAACAAATCCTCTAATGAGTTATTTAGCAAATCCTCTACAGCTTTTAGTTTTTCCTTTGATGAATTGAATTCAGCCATTTAATACATCCCTTCCCTATTCACTTTTTAACTAATTCCATATATAACTCCTTCCCTGAACTTTTCTCTAAATACCATGCTACAGTTTCTTTAGATAAATCAAAATTATCATTATCTGAAACTAACCTTAAATCATTTGGTATATGTGTGTGTATTGGTAAATCCGAGCCTGAAATTTCATACCATTCATATTTCTTAGCCATTTTTTCACCTCTTTTTTATTATCAATGAGGGGTGAAGCCCCCCACTGATTAAAACAAAACCCTATCTTTCTATTTCCTCCAATTCTTCTTTAGCATTTTTAGGTTCTTCGACTGATTTTATATTTGGTTTATTCAATTCTTCTATTACTTCATTAGGATAACTTTGAAGCTTACCGATTTTTTCATTATCCGCGATTTCTTTTCTTAGATACCCCTTATACTTTTCAAAAGCATCTTGATTTGTAATCGTAGAAGTTGAGAATTTCTCACCACTTTTTTCTTCGTATGCTTCAAGCTTTTTATTTCTATCCATGAACGCCTGAACTATTTCTAAATCAGTTGCATTAGGGAAGAATTGATCTCCTACTTTATAATCATCTAAAGAATGCAACAATTTACTTTCAGCTTCTTTTACTTCTTTATATAAAGTGTTTATACTCTTTTCTGGTTCTTTATATGGTTCGAATTTCAAATCTTCTTCTAATAATTGATTTTGTTGTAAAGGTTCAAAATACTTTGTAGCATGAGCCAATAGATCGCTTTTATCGTTTAAATAAGAATTGAAATTCTGGATATTTAAATTTTCATCATTAGAAATTAATGTTTCTTTTCTCAATTCAGAAATTGCTTTTTGACGTAAAGCTATAGCTAGATGGGGTTTAGCTACCAAATGACTATCAATAGTATGAATAGATGCTTTATTTATATCGCTTTCTGTTTGTCCTTTGAAATTATCCATTAAATGTTTTTTATACTCTGTTTTATAATCAACAATCGAAAATTCATCCAACTGATTAACAGGAGCTTTTTGAACCTTTTTTTGATCATCATGTTGACTATTTTGTTGAGCTTCCTTTACATTATCAGGACTTTTATTTGGCCTTGCTTGTTCCATCTTTTCATTAATAGCATTTGTTTTGTTGACTATTTTTTGATTAATAGCATTTGTTTTATTAATAATTTTGTTATTTATTTTAACTACACCATCAATCAATTTATTTTTAACATAATTTTTTAAATTGACAGGTGCATCCCTAACAGATCGCGCTTTTTGTTTTAAAGATTCTTTGAAATTGTTAAAGCTTTTTTGTAAAGAACCCTTAAAAGTATTGATTCTATCTTTCCAAGTAACCCCTTTTTCTTTTTGGACATTGTATTTATCCAGCGCATCTTCAATATTTTTCAAGTGTTGCTCTAACAAATTCTTAATATCATCTTTTGTTAGATTAGGAGTATCAGGATTATCAATATCCTTTTCTAATGTTTCTTGAACTTCATGAATACTTTCGTTTATCAAATTTTTAAGCGTAAGATTTTCAAGGCTTTCATTTATTGTTTTTGTATCAATTTCCAAGCCTTGTGGTTTACGAATTTCCTCATTGTGTTCAAATTTTGGATTAACTTGATATATACCTGATTGAACTTTGTTGAAAAACTCTGATTCTTGTAATGCTTTCATTGTTTCAGCAATAGTTCTACTTGAAACGCCAGTCTTTTCAGATATTTCTTTTTGTGTCATATGTAGCTGATTTTCATCGTTGAGGTTATCCATGACAAAATTGAGAACTTGAATTTTTTTATCACCATTTAAATTTAAATCTAAAAGTTCATTCCAATCTTTATTTGCCATTACTTACACCTCCTGTTTATCTTTCCAATTCTTCTTCCACCTTTTGGCTTTGTTCTTGATTCTTATCTTTAAGTTGATGATTTTCAAATTTCATATCTTCTTGAAGTAATTCTTTTTGTTGATCTTTATCAAGATGTCTAACACCATGAGCTAATAAATCACTTTTATCATTCAAATAATCTTTAAAATCTTTATTATTGTTAGCTCTACTATCAAACATTTTCATTTCCGCGATTGCTTCTTGACGTAATTGAAGACTCATTTCAGGTTTATCCATTACATTTGCTAACTGATAATCAACACGATCAATCGAACTTCTTTTAACATCATTTTTTTCAGTGCCTACAAAATTGTTTTCTAAATGCTTCTTGTATTCAGCTTTGTAATCTGTTAATTTTTGTTCATTCATCCTTATCACTCCATGTTTTCAAAATAAAGTTAACCTACTTATATTCTACCACAATATACATTGAATGTACAGTGAATGTATAATAAAAAATCAAAAAAAAGAGAAACTTTTTACAGTTTCTCTCCTTCAACACTACTTTTTTTAAAATCGGAACTGATAAATATATCATTTACTAAAATCAAACTTTAATCCACCTGTTTTTTTATCTGTTAATTTCAATTTTGCCGAAAAATCTTTTTTGTTTGGATCTTTACTCTTGAATCCTTTTATCTCACCAGTAACTCCTTTTTTCAACAATGCTTTAACATTCGCTTCACTTATAGTTTTACCTGAATATTTAGTTGGTAATGAAAATTTACAACCGCTATCATAACCAGTGCAACCATAGAAAACATTTTTAACTTTTTCTCCATCTTTTGTATATTCAAGAGATTTTTTCACAATATCTTTACCACAGTTAGGGCAAGTTTCAATTTTTTCTTTTTCTTCTTGTTCTTTCTTAATTTCCGCGAACGTTGTTTCTTTTTTAATTTTCAATTTTTCTGGCAATGTTTCAATTAATTCTTCCATATAGTTAGTGATTTTTTCTAAGAAAACATCTTGTGAAGCTTTACCGTTATGGATATTTTCTAAATATCGCTCCCAATTCGCTGTCATTTTAGCACTACTAAACAACGTTCCCTTCAAGGATTCACACAATACTTTCCCTTTTGTGGTTGTAACTAATTTCCCACCTGATTCTGTAGATACATATTTAAGCGATTTTAACCTTTCAATAATATCAGCCCTAGTTGCAACAGTTCCTATTCCACTTGTTTTCTTCAAGATTTTTTTATCATCTTCATCTTCAATATCAGGATTCTCCATCAATTCTAACAGTTTCGCTTCTGTCATTCGTTGAGGTGGTTTTGTTTTACCTGAATGCATTTTTAAATCAACATCTACAGGCATAGATTCTATTAAAATCGGAAGACTTTTTTCTCCACCTTCTTCTTTTTCCTTACCTTTTTTCTTCGAATCACTTTTTGAAGGCTCTAGGAAGCTATTTAAGACTTTCCAACCCGAATTAATATCAATTCTACCAGAAGCTATAAATTCAACGTCACGAAGACTTACAGTGGCTTTAGTTACATCATAAATGTAATCACCTAGAAACATTCTTAAATTCGAAATTGCAATCAATTTGTATAGTGCCTTTTCATCTTGTGTTAACCCTTCAATATCTGGTGTTTTCGATGTCACCATTAAAGCTGAATGTTCTTCAACTTTTGAATCGTCCACATATGTCTTGTTCGGATTATCATTTACCCATTCAACTTTAATATCTAATGTTTCAGCAACATCATCACGACATTTTAAAATATCTTTAAATTCGCTTTCTCCAATTACTCTAGAATCTGTACGTGGATAACTAACAAATCCATTGTCATATAAATTTTGCAAGGTATTCAAAACCTTTTTCGCTGTAAATCCATATTTCTTACTAGCTTCTTTTTGTAAATCTGTTAAATTGTACAAAGTAGGTGCTTTTTGGTTTTTTGTACTTTTCTCCACACTCTTAATTCGGCCATGATTTATGCCATTTTTTAAACCTTGTTCTTTTAAAAATTTATTTAATTCTTCTTTTGAATCAAATCTTCTTTTATCTTTTAACTCCACAGGGAAAGTTCCAGATTCAGTCTCCGCTAACCCATGCAATTCAAAAAATGGAGTAGAAACAAATGAATCAATTTTTTGATCCAACTCATAAACCATAAATAACGCTGGCGTTTGGCATCTACCAAGAGAAAAAACTTCAAATTTAGGATAATTATAGTTTTTATTGATTAAAATGGAAATTAAAGGTGAACCATTCATGCCCACAATCCAATCCGCGTACTGTCTTGTTTGTGCTTCTATGTAGTATCCATATGTTTCTTCTTTTTCTTTAAGATTTTCAAATGCTTCACGCATTTTTGAATCAACTAGCTGATCACACCACATACGCTTAATCGTTTTATCTTGTGCATTAGCTTGCTCAATTATGGAGTAAGCAATTAATTCACCCTCTCTTCCAGCATCGGTTGCCACAACCACCTCTTCGCACTTATTTAATAATGATTTTACAATATTAAATTGTTCTTTTTTGGAGCTATCAACTTTTTTCTTAAATTCATTTGTTTTGGGAATTAAAGGCAAATTCTCTATATTCCATTGTGCATATTTTTCACCATATGCTGGCGGAAGTTCTAATTCCACCAAATGCCCTACCCCCCAAGTAATAACAGCACCATTAGGGAATAAAGGATCTTCAACTGATATATACCCTTGTTCTCGTTTAGTTTTTTGGAACACTTTAGAATAAGCTATAGCTTGTTTTGGCTTTTCAGCGAGTATTAGCACGTTTCCCATTTTATAAGTCAGTCTCCTTTATTTTATATTTTATATGGTATAAGTCTTGTTCGACTTTGGGGTTAATAACTATATTTCTTTATTGTTCAACTCTTTGGTCATAATTGTATTTTTTTATCGCTTCTTCTATTGTTTTGGCGTATTTTTCCTCTGTTTGATTTATATAGGTTGGTATTACTTCACCACTATCAAATACTGTTAAATCAAACCTTTCCTCTGTACTTTTGTTATAAAAGCAATAGGCATAGTAAATTGGGATCTCATATAACATCCAACCCTTTATATCAAAGCCCACCTTTTGGATATAAGTAATACAGTTGTTAAAACGAATCAAAAAATCTTTTCCAATCCCTTTTTCATTGAAATAAACTTCATCCTCAATTGCTTCAAAATGTGAAATATATCCTTCTATTTTTGCTTTTCTATGGATATTTAGGCTATTTTTCAATAATTCTTTTGCAATTTCTATCTTCTCCATTCAAATATCCCCCTGTTTATTTTTTAGTTACCTTCTAAACTATTACCCTTTCACCCTCCAAATCGTTCAATTAAAGTCAAAAGATTTATTGAAGAAAATTCTTATAATTCACATCTTGACCAACTTTACGTTCTACTTCTTTACCATTCTCAAATTTAATGACTGTAGGTACTTCTTCTAGGCTATATTTCTTGATTAAATCTTTATAGAATAAAACATTAATTTGAGAATAATTCACTTGCTTTTCTTTCGCGATTTCATTTAGTTCTGGTGCTAATTTATGACAAGCTTTGCAATCAGCTTTAAAAAACATTACATATACTGACTTTTCATTCGAATCTTTTTCAATCTTTTCTTTTAATGTATCCTCATTAATTACATATTTAAAATTAGGATCTTTTAATGTTGATATTGTAGCTGAATCTAAATCTTCTGTTTTGTAAACTGATTCAATCCCATCTTTTGCACTAGGTAAATCGTTTAATTTTGCATAAACTCGACTAAATATAGTACAACCAATGATTAATAGGACACTAGAGAAAAGAAGAATCAAATTGATCCTTCTTCTTCTTCTCTCTCTAGCCCCACTTAGTAAATCTCGTTTTCTTTTTTCAATTTTTTCTTCTTTACTAAGTTTAGCCACTTTTAAAACCCCTTTCCAATTACATTACGTATCCGAAGAATAATAAAACTACACCTACAACACATAATAAAATAGCAATATTTAAAGTTACCTTTTCTGGAAAACGTTTAACTTTTTTATAAAATGAAAATAACAAATATCCCCCCATAGCTAGTAAAAAGCCCAAAACTAGAAAAATATTAGATACCGAAAATATCTCACTAAAAAAATTCATCCCTTTTGTTCTCCAATCTATTTATTCTCTTCTACGTAATTAACAGTTATATAGCGATTTTGAAGTTGTTTATATGCATTATCTTTTCGACCTTTAACCCCATCTAATTTCGTTTGCAACTCTTTTGCTTTATCCCCTTCATTATTTTTAGTGGCATTATCTAATTCTTTTTTTAATTTATTAAATTCACCTTCTAATTGACTATAATTTTTATAATCATTGTTTAATTGTTGTTGAATTTGGGTTAATGCCATTAATTCATTAGTTAATGCAATATCTTCTGTTTTCCTTGCTTTCTTTTCTTTTTCTCTAATAAAGGTTTCCAGTTCAGCTTCTTGATTTGTTAAATAGTAAGCCTTAACAAGTTCATTCGCTCGTCTTTCATTAATTTTCTTTAAACTTCCAGCTATATTAATAACAGATTGATATTCTTTGTTAATTGTAGCTAAATCAAATTTTAATACCTTGTCATCACTAGCAATTACGATTTTTTCAAAGTCCTCTTTACTTTCTTGTTTTTCCTGTTTAGAAATTTTCTTTACAAATTTATCCCCTATTCTATAAGCTGAATCTGGTTCAGTTTTAAGGGCTTTTGTATACTTACCCTGTTCTAAATAAAAATCAATTAAAACTTTTTTATCTTTTTCATCTAAATTGTCATACCCTATATGATCTAAGTCAGCATAAGCCTTTTCTTTATTACCTGAAATATAACTTCTATATGAAGCAATGGTCTTATCTTTAATTTCTTGTTTTTCTTTAGCTTCTAATTCAGTGTTGTTGTTAGTAGCAAGAGTTGGATAATAATAAGCTCCAAACGTTAATACCGCCAACATACTTATAGTTATAATTCCACCTTTAGGAGTTAAAATTTTATCCGCGATTTTCACACCCATTGGGCGAGTATCTTCTTCTAACTGTTGGTTTGAATTACCGCTAGTTTTTAAGCTTTGTTTTAGCTGATCTTTATAATCCACCTGTTCTTCTTTCTCTTTTTTCTTTCTTTTCCCAAAAAATTTCTTTTTAAATTTACCTGATTTTTTCGCTTTTTCTTCTTCTTTATTTTCAATTTTTGTTACTTCCTCATTTATCGCCTTTTCAATTGCTTGCTCAATATCTTCAAGTGTTTTTGAATTCAGGATGGCTTCCGCAAATGCAATAACTTTATCAGATTGATTTATAAAATCATTTCTTTTAGGTTTTGTTGAAATTTTATCTAGCGTTGTTAATCCAATGAAAATTAATGACCTAATTCCATCTACATAACTTCTTTTTATATGTAAAGGGAATCCTTCATATTCAAATAACAATGCCTTGATATTGAATGATTGCGTATCAAATAAGAAATTTTCTTTTTCCCAAAGAATACGTTGGTTTGTTTTAATCTCTATTTTTCCTAATTCAATAAGTGAATTAAAAATTAATAATTGTTGCGAAAAATCATAAAACCTCACATCAATAAAAGGCTTTTTATTACGTAGATCATATTCCATTTCAAAATAATCACCATTATTCCGAAGATCTGTAGAGTAAATAAACAATTCACTCATACCAAATTTTTCTATACCTTGAATATAAGCAAGAGATAAGCTGTCTTTAGTTGCACTGGGACTTAACTTAGAATAAGGAATTTTATATACTCCTTCATTCCCTGAAATTATGATTTCACCGTAACGATTAATAACCCTTTGCACATTCCGAACCTCCAATACTTTATAGGATTTGTATATAAATATCATACCACAAAATATAAAGAATGTATAGTGAATATACATTCTTTATATATTGAATATACTATTTTTATCTTCTAGATAAATATCTAGTCACTGATTTAGCTCCACTCATCATAGCTCTACCACTACCTGAACTATTACCGAACTGTCCTAATAATGAAGGGATTGTAATTGCTACAATGAAAAATGCAATACCGGTGATTGAATCCGTTAATGTTGTTACAGGATCAAAACTTAAATGAGCGAATGTTCTAATTCCAAGAACAACACATAAAGCTTGTAACCCCATTGTTAATAATCTAGAAATCAGAACTCTCAACCAAACATTAAAGAAATTGTATTCTGTATTTAACATTGTCGTAATTGCAACAGGCCCTGTTACATACAGAACACTGATTAAAGCTATAGAGTAATACATTTGTAGAATTAAGACTAAAATTAAAACAGCCACAATTGCTAAGAAAATAATTGTCATACTAAATGAACCCATAAACATCATATTCAATGACATTAATCTTCCTACATTTTCTGTAGCTGATAATCCAGCCATCAATGGATAATTGACTAAATATTGAATATTCATTATAGCTTTAAAGAAAGAAACATATCCAAACACTAAAAATCCAGCAATTACAAAGGTTATTACTTTTTCGTTTCCTTCTTGTGTAGCACTTTGCATATCTGTTAAACGCAAAGCAACCATTTTAAAGATTTGGAATATAAAGAATAATAATAGTAAACCTCTTGTGATTGCACGAAATGCACTTAGATAATCATTTAAAATGTTGTTTTGTAAAATATCTGATGGTTTTAAAACAACCTTTGAAAAAGGAATCATAGTCCAATTAATAATACTAGTTGTCGAACCATACACAACATTTGTAATATGACAAGAAACTTCTGTCCAACCACAATCAAATTCACCTTTTACATAATTTAATTTTTTAATTAAATCAATATCTGGATCAGCCGAGCCTTTGCCAGTAACTTTTTCCCTAGCTTCTTTCCACTTTTCAATTTCATCTTTATAAGCATCATAAAGTTTACCTTTTCCTTCTGGAACTTCTTTTAGTCCAGATCCATCAAATTTGTTTTCTTTAAGATTCTTATCCATTTCACTCTTCAATGTTCCTTCATCCCTATTCAACGCATCATCGGCCGAGGTACTACCACCACCAGTTTCAACAGCATAGGTTGGGAGGGAGAAAGAAAACGAAAATACTAAGATAAATACACTCAAAATCACTTTGATCCATCTTTTTCTATTCATTACAATAATCCTTTCCATTGCGGAATCCAGAAAAATATCAAGCTTCCAACAAGAGTTATTGCTATAAATCCTATACAACAATAGAAACAAAATAATTTAAATCTAAATTTTTCTAAATGCTCTCTTAAAAAATCATTTTCTGTTTCTACCTCTTCATTTAAACCATACCTTGTCATCATCCTACTTTTTTCATAATTTACTGGGACAACAAACAATTTGTACAACACTTTTTCTAATAAAATACTAAACTTACTTTTATAACCATTAAGATCACTTTTATTCACAACCAACACCTCCGATACTATGTAGGATTAATATACAATCATTATACCACATTGTATATAGAATGTATAGTGAATATACAAAGAATATATATTCACTATACATTCTA
>NZ_JBALLY010000086.1:0-4129 GCF_036963045.1 Bacillus sp. JJ864
TGAATAACCAATTTAAAGCCGCAGTATCCATTAATAGATGAAAAATATATTAAAATTATATATTAATATATTCTTTATTATACATGATAAATCCTCTCAAAAAGTGACAAAAAAAGAAAAATATTCTCTAAAAAAGAAATTTTCTCATTATACAATACATGCTTAAATCATAACAACAAAAAAGCAATGTTCCCTCTAAGAAACATTGCTTTTTTGTTTATACTTATACTTTTTTCTTACATAACACCATCATTAATATGAAACATCCATTTGTAAAGGATAAAGAAAAACACTAACGATAATCACTTGGTAGCTTCTTCTAAAGTAAGTTGATTTTCATATAAATACGTAGCATATGGTTGTCCAACATAACGAACATGCCATGGTTCATACGTATACCCTGTTACCTCTTCTTTTTCTTTTTCATAACGGATAATAAAACCAAACTTGTGGGCATTTTCAGCAAGCCACTTTCCTTCTTTCGTTTCTCCAAAGGAAGGTTCTAATTGAAACTTTGCCGATTGTGATGTAATATCAACCGCTAATCCTGTTTGATGTTCACTTGTACCAGGAGTTGCACTAGACATAGCTGTTTTTGCTTCTCCATCTTGTTTTTTATACATCGTATTCAATGCTTTTTGCCTTTCAAATGAACGAAATGCCGAAACAGCAAACAAAAAGATTTTTTCACGCTTCGCTTGTTGAAACATACGCTCCAATGATAGAGCTGCTTCTTTACGCATTTTCTTTTTTTCATTATCGCCTTCATATAGAAAACGAACTTGGGGTATCACTAAATCTTGCGGCTCATACAAATCAGGCAAGCGCCTTTTCTTATTTACAAGAACAAGCGTTGAATCTGGATTATTTACAACTGCAAGCCCTCCTTCTATTTTTGCTGTTGTTTCTTGTACCTTTGGAAACACAATATTCCCTTGTGCTTCTATTGCTTGTTTTTCTTTATGTTTTATATATTGGGGCATTGCAATCATAATCACGCCAACAACAATGACTATACTGAACAGCATCCATTTTTTTTTCATATAACATCCTTTTATTCTAATAATTTTTCCACAACACACTTATCGACTTCCACTACAGTTCACAACAATTGATTATTCTCATCACATACCATGTATTTTTGCCCATTTTTTTACTTCTTTAAACAAATACATGACAATTACTTATCTAATTCTAAGAATGCTTATACTTCAATTAATTGTTTACATAATATAATTATTGGTAAGTATGTTTTATAAATGAAAATTCGCTATCATTCTTCCAAATCCCTTTTCATAAAGTAAAGAAACAACTTTTGTACAAAATAAATAGCGCAAGCAACACTTGCTTACGCTTAACCATTCACCTTTTCAGCTTGCCAGTAATACTCACTAAATGCTTCTGCAAGTACGTCTATACTACGATCGAGTTCCTCTTCTGTATTATCAACGCCGCCCACTTCAATAAGAATAGCTTGACCGGATAAATCTTGATTGTATACACCATTTCCCGAGCTAAAATCCTTTTGAATAACACCTCGGCTTACTCCAGGATATTTTTCCTTTAATGATTCATGCAGCACTGTTGCCAATTGCAGGTTTTTCGCATAATTTTTATTTCCCTTCCCAATAACAAATGCCAACTTCGCATATGATTTATCATCAATTGTTTTCGTCGTTACTTCTTTCCGAGCACTATCTCTATGCAAATCAAAAAAGTATTGCAGCTCTCTATTACTTGTCATTGCTTCTTGCACAATCTCACGAGACATTTTGTAAGAACTGCGATCATTTAATCCTCGGCTCACCAACATTTTTCCAACATCTGTTTTATCATCTGTTGTACCTACCCCATAATTTTCTAGCTTTTCGCGAAATCTATCCCCAAATATAGAAATATTCTTTACTGAGCTAGTTGCTTTATTTGGATCTGGATTATTCGTTAAATTTAACAATGGTAAATATGACTCCCAACTATGCGTATGATAAATAAATGCTACTTTTCGATTTCCTGTTGTTTGGGCTGGCTTTTTTTTCTCTTGAGGTGATTCGTTTTTTTGAGATTTTTCTTGTTCCCCCGTCCGCTCTTTTACAAGCTCTTCTAAAGGTACACTCGATTCAATCGGCAAATTCGTATAATTTGTTCCTTCTCCAGCAATTACAATTTCCGTGTCATATTTTGAAAATCCAGGGAGCTCTATTCCAATTAAACTACGAACGTCATCAAAGCGAATATTTGTCGCGGCAGATAAAACAAAAGAAGAAATCGAAAAATCTGTATTTAAATGGCGATATTCTTGTGTAAAATAACGATTTTCTGAACCAAGTACATACATATAACCATTCATAGACAACTCATTTAACCATTTATATAAATACGTTGACTTTGTCTCCTTTAATGAGGTTACGATCATACTAACAAATAAAAAAGCTGCCATAATACCCAATAAAAGTAGAAAAATAAATTTCGGAAGACTTGTCCGTTTCACATAAAAATAGCTTCGATTCATTAGATCACCCTCTCTCCCTAAACATATGTACAAGCTATAGAGAATAGACCAAATGAAATTTGGCAATATTGGCACTGAGGTGAAAAGAATTGAAGCTGATGATTGGATTATTTCCTATTGTGTTATCGTGTTTCTTTGTTTTACTTGCGGTACATCCACGTATTCGTATTTGGTTAGATCTATTTGCCTATGTTTGTTTATATGGATTTGGCACTATTATTGCATTTTCTGTGTATGAAGTACTACGTCAACAAACTGTTTTTATGACAACCATTCATTCAATTTTATTGAATCCGTTGTTTCTTCTTACTGGTTCATATATAGGGATATACGTTTTATATATGATATTATATAAGTTCTTTTCAAATATAAAAAATTAAAGAAAGGTAATATGCCGAAACCGTACATACAATACATTCACGTTATTTTTACAGAAACTGATTAGACTTTCCTCTCGGAATACTTAAACATGTCCAATCTTTTTCCTTCAATAGTTTTCCAATATAAATCATTTGCCCAACGTGTGAAGCATAATGGGCAATTTGTCTTTCAATCGCTCGCATTACGGTATGCGGCTCTCGGCGTATATATACGGTTTTTAGAATATCGTTAACTGCAATAGATTCCAGCGCCTGATATACAAATAACCATCCCTTTTCCCAAGCATGTAACAATTCTTCTTTTGAAGCGTATCCACCTTCAAATTCATCGTCACGATTTCGATCTTTCTTTTCACCATCTGTCGTTAAAAAATTGGTCCACCTTGAACGCATATTTCCAGATAATTGTTTCACAAGAATCGCAATACTATTTGCTTCTTCATGGGGCATCCAGCACATTTCTTCATAAGTAAGCTGCGATAACGCTCGATCCCCTTGCTTTTTCATAGCTTGAAAATTTTCTACTGCACACTGTAAATAAGCTTTTGCTATGTCCATTTTTTCTCCTCCTATTTTTAGCTAATCGCTGTCCCATTCGGCACTTCCATACCCGGTTCTAGTAAAATGACATCTCCTTTTTCAGGAACACCACCAAGTACAAGAACTTCAGATTTGAATCCTGCCACTCGTTTTGGCGGAAAATTGATAACCGCAACAACTTGCTTTCCAATAAGCTCTTCCGGTGTATATCGTTTCGTGATTTGTGCGCTTGACTGTTTCATTCCAAGTTCACCAAAATCAATCTCTAGCTTAATTGCAGGCACTCGAGCTTCTGGAAATAGTTCTGCTTGACGAATTGTTCCAATACGAATATCTAATTTCATGAAATCTTCAAAAGTAGCCATTTCTATCCCCCTCCTTGCTATTAATCTATAAATTCATTTTGAGTTACCAACTAAGTCGCTGCTTTGTATAACAAAACATAACCTGCACTTATTTTAACCCTTGTATGCGGCAGGAAAAGACCCTAACCGTTTCTATATGTCCAACTAAAACGAAAGGGCCTTTTTGTCTTTATTCAATCTATATATTAGACAATCTCCTGCATTTTCCTTCGCAAAAGAAAAAGGCTTACATACCTTTGTTTTATACTTTCGAACTATAAAATTTTTCGACATATAAGTCGCTGCTATGCAGAATACAACATGAACACTACTTGCTTTCTTCTTTTGTTTTAAAC
>NZ_JBALLY010000086.1:4228-20185 GCF_036963045.1 Bacillus sp. JJ864
GTTTTATAAAAAAGATTGATCATTTTAAACAAAGTTCGATTATTTAAAAGAAAGATTGATAATTTATAATAAAGTTTGATTAAAAATCCTGTGTTGTTATGCAGGATTTTTTCTTATTCCACAATCGGGCCATATTGTGGAATAACATCTTAGAGAATGTGAAGGTTTGTACTTTAGCTAAAGGGAGTTTAGTTGAGTAAGAGGAATAGATAAAAAGATGTCGAATTTATATACTTGTTGAAATTGAGGACTTGGAGGATACATTTTGAAGAAATATGAGTTTAAAAATAACATTCCAACATTGGCAGAATACAAATATCTGTGCGAGTCTGTGGGATGGACTAATTATATGAATTTTGAAGTGGTGGAAACATCACTAAAGAATTCTATTCACTGCATTACAGTCAATGATAATGAACAAATTGTGGGCATGGGGAGAATTGTTGGTGATGGGGCTATCTATTTCTATATTCAAGATATAGTGGTTCATCCAGATTATCAGAAAAATGGTATTGGGAAAGAAATAATGAATATTTTGGTTGAATACTTAAATCGGAATGCCCCTGATAAGGCGTTTGTCGGTTTGTTTGCATCACAAGGTAAAGAATCGTTCTATGAAAAATATGATTTTAAAGATTACTCACCAAACATGACGGGGATGTTTACTGTAATTTCAAAAAAATAAACATAATAGATTTTTAATTATAGGAGAAGACATCAATCAATATTAAAGCAATTGTTCTCGCAGTAACCCTTTTCATTATTAAGCTAATGGGATGCTTATCTTCAATAAGATCTTCCACAATCGGGCGCTTTTCCTGTAGGAAGGACAAGCGCTTATTTCCATTTTAGGGCCATATTGAGGAGGAAATACGAATGTGGTAAATAATGTCGAAGTAGTTTTTATAATAAATAAGAAAGAAGAATAGGAATCATTAGTATAAGAATTACACCTACAACAGTCACGGATATAACTTTAATTAAATCCTTTTTCACTTCTTTTTCCAATAAAACACCACCCTTGTCGTTACTTGCAAAACACCTAAAATTCTATTGTAACAATACTATCACTGTTTTATAAATATTCCTACTAGGAGTGGTCGTTGTTCCACAATCGGGCGCAATTGTGGAGCAACACAGGTAGAAAATGATCAAACTTTTTTATAAAACCAAAACTTAAATCTGCTGGGAAACAATCCATTTTGATCAATCTTATTTTCAAAATGGATTGTTTTTATTTATCGTAAAATGTAGTTTACAAGGCATTTTTGATCAAACTTTATTTTAAAGCTATAGCTCCCGTTCCCCCTAAAAAGAAAAGAAGTTTTTATGTCGTTTTTTTAGCTTGTATATAAAAAAATCCATCCCCTATTTTTAGGGATGGATTTTCCTCTTACTCTACAATTTCTACTTCACGTGAATTTTTCATTTCTTCTACATGTATAACGCGGAATCCATGATCTTCTAAATCTGTTAAAAGCGTTTGTAACTCTTCTGTCGCAAACTCTTCTCCTAATGTAAACATAATTCTACGTACATATAGTGCCTTGTTATCAAAAGTCATTAAACTTTGAATCCCGCTATATTTTTTCAATACAGTTGATAGTTTTTGAATAGCACCATTGTAATCTTGTGTTCCGATCATAACTGAATATTCGCTAGAATGAAGACCCCACGCATCTTCTAGTAATTCAAACACTTTTTTATGCGTTAAAATTCCAAGAAAGACTCCGTTATCATTCACAACAGAGATATATGGTAACTCCTTAATTGTAAAGAAAACTTTAAAAAATGAAGAATCTTCTTTTACATAGCCATCTTTATTGCGCAATAATTCTTTCACATTATCGTCTAAAGAACCTTTGTATTCTAAAACATCTACCTTGTAAATATTCCCCAAAAACATTTCTTCTTTTTCATCTAGAACCGGTACACATCGATATCCCGTTTTATTCAAATGATTTAATGCTTCTTGTAACGTATATGTTTCCTTACAAAATAATACTTCTCTTTTTAAAACATAGTTTCCCTTTACTCTCATAAAAATCCCCCTTATGTTAAAATAATTTCTGTGACATAAATATATAATATTTTTAGAAAAAAATAAATAAATTTATTTAATTTTTCTGAATTCTAATCGTTTTTCGTCACAAATTCTACCTAAACCTTTCATTTTTTCAACAAATACCGGAGAAAATATTCTATAAAAATTTTCTTTCCTCCTTAAAAGTGATTGTATATTCTACAGAAAAACGTTACAATAATAGTAATAATTTTCAGAATATTCTAAGATAAGGTGGGGTGTATGGCGACTTCTATTATTTCTTATGTATATCGTTGTCTTTTCGGGATTATAATCATTATCCTTATTAGTCCAATTCCTTCCGTTTTTCTAAACAGTGCACATTCCTATCCTGAAGTATTACATACAATGATTAATGAGTTCATACATTTTCGTTCCATTACTATTCCGATAACAGATTGGATGCATGAATCATTCTTTTTCTTTTCTTACCATCCAGAAAATATGACAAAATCACTTCATTCAACCGCATTGTTCCCACATATATGGAAATTATATTTTTTATCTATGATACGGCTCTTCTTTTCACTTGCTGTTGGGTTTTTCATCAGTCTTGGAATTGGTCTATTTTTTAGTAGATTATCTTCTAAAAATAAAAAATATTTTTTAGTGTTACGTTGGGTTCCATTTTCATTTGGAACTGTTTTACTACAATGTAGCGTCATTATTCTTTGTCTATTCCTAGCATCATACATATCCTTTCCATACTTTTCTTCCCTTTTAATTATTTGTAGTACGTCCATGGTCATTATAATCCAGGCTATCAAAAAATGGATTCCGTTCTTATATACAGTCCAAAAAACAACACATATACATGATCCAGCTTTTTTAAGTAATACACTGTTCGTTTCCCTGCTTGCCAATCATAAGTCTATCATTGGATCCATATTAATTTCCTTTACATATATGGAATGTATTTTTCATGTAAATGGGTTATTTCAATTTATTGTACAATACTGTGCTGCTTCCCCTATACTTATTACGGTAGGCCTTTTATTACTATATATCCCATATATGCTGCTTTCTCTTTTACAATTATTATGGAAAAGAAATCGTCATGCCGAACAAATTCATAGCCTATCTCGCACAACAATAGAGTGAATCTTTACTTCCAACTAATCATTGGTTAACCAATTGAGGTCCATATTGGCGTGTCCTTTTTTTAATCGTCAATATGGACAAATAAATCAAAACTTTTATCAGCCCTCCTCAACCTCTTATAGCTATTTTTTTACTAAAACATTACTTTCCCCCTGCTTTCTTTGACTATTCTTTCCTTTTCCATATATTATTAAAGTAAAACTTTTATTCAGGAGGTGACATCTTTATTCTAAATTTAGAATAAAGAATATCCTTGGACATATTAAACCTTTTCCTCATCGCTTTACTCATTCTTATTTCTGGCTTTTTCGTTGCGTCAGAGTTTGCTGTTGTGAAAGTACGCAAAAGTCGGATTGATCAACTTGCCAATGAAGGTAATAAACAAGCAATTCTAGCAAGAAAAGTTATTTCGAATTTAGATGTATACTTATCTGCTTGTCAACTTGGTATTACGATTACATCATTGGGTCTCGGTTGGCTTGGTGAACCTACTGTGGAGCATTTATTGAAGCCGATTTTTGAAAAAATAAATATAACAGGCAGGGTGGCGCATACGTTATCTTTTGTTATAGCCTTTAGCATTATAACGTTCTTTCATGTTGTACTAGGCGAGCTCGTTCCAAAGTCATTTGCCATTCAAAAAGCCGAACAAATTACATTGAAGTTCGCAAGACCTTTAATTCTATTCGATAAAATAATGTATCCTTTTATCTGGTTATTAAATAGTACAGCGCTCTTTTTCACGAAACTATTTGGATTACAACCAGTAAAAGAAAATGAACTCTCTCACTCTGAAGAAGAGCTACGTCTTATTTTAAGTGAAAGCTATAAGAGCGGAGAAATTAATCAATCGGAATACAAATATGTAAACAATATTTTTGAATTCGATGATCGAGTTGCAAAAGAGATTATGGTTCCGCGTACTGAAATGATCTGTTTATCAACTGAAAATTCATTCGCAGAAAATATGGAAATTATCTCTACCGAAAAATATACGCGTTATCCAGTTATCGGAAAAGATAAAGATGATGTTGTCGGTATAATTAATACGAAAGAAATCTTTCATGATCAAACTAAAGGGATTTGTAAACCACTACAATCATACATCCATCCAGTTTTAACGGTATTCGAAACTGTACCAATTAAAAAGGCGCTTATTCACCTACAAAAAAATCGCGTCCAACTAGCAATTATTATGGATGAATATGGTGGAACTGCAGGCCTTCTTACAATGGAGGACATTATTGAAGAAATTATTGGAGAAATACAAGATGAATTTGACACAGATGAAACACCAATGATTGAGAAACGCAATCCGACATTAACGGTACTTGATGGAAAAGTACTTATTTCTGATGTAAATGATATGTTTGGTCTTCATATTGATGATAGTGATTTAGATACAATTGGAGGATGGTTTTTGTCACAAATCATTGACATAAATATTGAGCCTGGTCATAGTATTCAATATGAAAATTATCAGTTTAAAGCAATAGAATTAGATGGGCATCAAGTAAAAAAAATTGCGGTTAGTAAAATAGATGCTCAAAAAGGAGTTATGTCGTGAATTTCTTATTAACTATATGTATTATCGCTTGTTTTATTATATCGTTTATCGCGTTCATCTACCCGATCATTCCAGGTATACTCGCTTTATGGGCTGGATTTTTCATTTATCAATTTGGTATTAACGACTTGCAATTAACTAAGTCATTTTGGATCGTTCAAATTATATTTACAATTATTATTTTCATTGCTGATTTTATTACAAATAGCTATTTCTTAAAAAAATATGGAAGTACAAAATGGAGCGAACGTATCAGTATGGTTTCGATCATTGTTGGATCGTTCTTCTTCCCTCCATTTGGACTGATCATTATCCCATTCCTTTCCGTTTTCGTAACAGAATTAATGCATAAAAAAGCACCAAAAGAAGCCTTTATGGTTGGGGTTGCTACTGTCATCGGATTTTTAAGCAGCACGATAGCTAAAGCGATTTTACAAATCATTATGATTATTATATTTGTGTGCTATATTCTTTTTTAGCCATCCTTATCATAAGGATGGCTTTTTAATAGGCAATGCCAACTCGTTTTTTATAATGAATATCATGATAAAGTAATTGATAAGCAAAATGAGCTGTATCTCCAACTGTGATCTGCATACCATCTAGCGGTAACACATCTTCTTCAGTACGATAAATAGCTGTTTCTTCTCCATCTATTAAGTGTGTTGGACAGACAATCGTCCATTGTAATTTGCTATTCGCTAAAGCTAAATAGGCCGCTACATGATCTTCCGCTGCAGCCGTTGTCTTTCGACGTGATTCACTAGATTGAAAGCGATATAATTGTGGATTCACACGTGCCTGCAAAATTCCAGCCGTTCCAATTGTTATAATTCTTATAATCCCTTCCTCGTTCATAGCGTCTATAATATTTGGCAAACTTTTTGATAACGTGCCGTTTCCATCGGTACCAAGTGCACTAATTACAACATCTGCTCCCTTTACACACTCTTTCACACCTTCTTCATTCCATACATTTCCTTCTATTACAAGAAAATTCTCATGTTGTATTTGTAGCTTCTCTTTATTTCTCACAAGCGCTGTCACCTTATGATTATCCTGTAATGCAAATTTTAAAATTTCGACTCCAACTCGACCTGTTGCCCCAAATAAACATATATTCATACTAACTCACACCCTTTCAATCTCTCTATTATTTCTGAAAAAGCAAAAATACACAACAAAAAAGCTTTCTCATTGATCGAGAAAGCTTCTATCATCATATAACATTTATTTCTTTTCAGTAGAGCTTGAAGAACTGTCTTTCGAGTTTTTATCTTTTACTTCCCCACTTGTTTCTTTATCAGTTGTCTTACCTTCTTGTTGCGTCGTCTCTTCTTTCTTTTCCTCACTCTTACTACAACCTACCACAAATAAAGAGCTAGCAAGTGCAATTGCAGTTAACGATTTAACATATTTATTCATTTGCTTATCCCCCTTTTGATAGAATATGTACATTCTCATATTACTTCTCTTTTTTAAAGGAAATATTATAGATTAGTAAATAAATAGTAAATTATTGTTAATTCTCTAAATTTCAACTATATGTATATAAGTTAAAAAAACAACATAAAACCCTTTCTTTTTTATGGAAGGACGAGGGCATCTGGCCATGCATAGGAGCGGTCAGGGCCTTTTCCTGCCACATGCGAGGTTTTCAAACAAAGGGAGCAAGTAAATGCAGGTCATGGTGTATTCTGCATAGCAGTGACTTATATGTCGAAATATTAAAACGGATTTATATATAACATTTTAATTCATATGATTGCGGTACTAATCATGTTTTGTCTCTTGACAATATAACGGCTCAGAAGCGTAGAATTTTAACAGAATAAGTACAAAAAGACAGCGGTATCACTGCCTTTTTCACCCATATTTCTCTTCATCTATCATTGCTTGTATGCCACATTCTTTTTTCATTACATATTGCCATACACTGTACGCATTTCGATTCATTTTCAAAAAACAACTTTCCAAAAAGGAGCGAAATTCTGGATTTGCTACTTGAGTTGCTACTTGCGCATATTCAATTGCCAACCGTTTTAAATAGGAAATATACGAAAAAGCAATTTCTATATCACCTTTTTGTCCATTATAGTTTGTATGAATCATTTTCATCGAGGATGAAATTGGATACTGGCAAATGATATGCTGTACATTTTCACCTTCTTGAAAGTTAATTTGTTCATTGTATGCCTGCAATAAGTATGGTAAATGTTGCTGTAGCAATTCCTTTAATTCATGATCTCGCACTTCTTTCATATATTCACCAATCACACATATTACTTCATAACTATAATCCATGAGCTCTTCAATATGGTCCATTCAATATTTCCTCCTCTCAACTGATATGTATGCTCTAAATAGAACGACAGAACTGTTGTGAATCTTATAAAACTCCCCTATACTTATGTTTTCAAAAATTGTTTTGTTTGCTGAAAATCCATATACAAATCCATCATCAATAAAAGTCACTTTTCCATGAAAAAAGCCATCTCAATATTGATATACTTCCGCTCTAGAGCCTCGTAATTTATACGGCATGCTTTCATAACAAAACAACACTTATAAATCATCATTCTTATATGTTTCCTTCTCCCTCTATCCCTATACAAAAAAAAACATCTTTATATGGCATATATCCCAGTCACATCATTATAAAAATGCATATTGTATTATGTACCTTAAAACAAAAGGAGGAAAAAACAATGGGCTTTGGAAGTCACGGCGGCGGGTTTGCATTAGTTGTTGTATTATTTATCCTCTTAATTATTGTTGGTGCTGCTTGTTTTTGCTAACTAGCAATCCGCTCCATACAACTCTTATGTAGACAAAAAAACTATGAAAAAGAACATCTAATGTTTAGATGTTCTTTTTCTATATATACAAGTTAAAAAACCGACATAAAAAGCCCCTTTCTTTTTAGGCGGGCGAGAGCATCTGGCCATGCATAACAACGGTCAGGACCTTTTCCTACCACATGCAATGTTTAAAACAAAAGGAGTAAGCAAGTAGCGATCATGTTGTATTCTGCATAGCAGCAACTTATATGTCGAAAAATTAAAATGGATATATATATTTATAATGATAAGGTGAAATTTTAAACAACAGGAGTCTCCCTTATCTGCTTTACATCTACAAGAAAGAAGCCGATTTTATCAATCAGCTCCTCGGTATACATATTGTTCTTTTGGAGACTCTACTGTATTCCACTTTGTAACTTCTAATACAGGGATGTTTGCATGAAATGGCTGATAAAACTCTGTTGAAATTGTTCCTTCAACTTGAATCCACTCATCATTTTTCCACTGGGCATCTTCAGGTTTCTTGACCAGCATGCCATATACACCCGAATCAGCAACACAGTGAATAATTCCAAAACGAAATAAAAAATATTGTTCTTTTTTAGCAGAATCATCACGAAAGACAAAACCTTTAAAAGAAATTGTTTTACCTGTAAATTCACCAGGATAGTTATAAACAACTTCCATACCTTTTAAAAAATTTGTATCATTTAAAGCAATTTTATCTTTTGTCACAAATTGCTTCTTCTCTTTTTCCATAACTTCCCGATATCCTTCTTTTGCATAATAAATGCTCGTATCAGGTCTTAAAAACTGCCGATTCATAAACGGGTCTTTACTTTCTGGCTGTGCAACTGGGAAATGAAATCCTTTTGCTTTTACGATGTCAGAATCTAACGTTGCAATTGGGAAAAAGAGTCCTGAAATAATCGGAAAACAAAATAGTGTATACGCAATCGTACGTTTCCACCATGTATTTTCGTCTTTTGAATGATCATGACCACAGTGACTTTCATTACACCCGCATTCATGATCATGATTATGTTTACCATGCTCTTTTTGAAATACAATAATCATTTGAATCACAGTTAAAAATCCTAAAATAATCGCTGCTGTTTTTGATAAATACGCATATTTCATATTAATATATTTTGTAATATCACCAGAAATATGAAGTTGTGCTAACAAAATTGTAAATCCCAGTAAAATATAAGCTCGAAACATCGATTACCACCCCATCATATAAATGAGTAGTGAGCTTGCATAAACAACAACTGTAATTAAAACAACAACTACAAGAACGAAACGTGTTTTAAAAGTTGCAAGCATCATAAACATATTTTTAATATCTACCATCGGTCCGTATACAAGGAACGCAACGAGAGACGCTGTTGAAAATGTACTTTGGAATGAAGATGCAATAAACGCATCAGCTTCTGAACATAATGATAAAATAAATGCAAGTCCCATCATAACAATTGGTGAAGAATACGGTCCTTGTCCAATTGCAAGGAGTGTTGAAGTCTTCACAAAAGTTTGTACACTTGCCGCAATAAGGGCACCAATAATTAAAAATTTCCCCATTGAGAAAAACTCTTCGACAGCATGTGTACATACATCCCAAAATTTTTCACGGAATGGTCGATTATGATTTACCACTGGAAAATTAGTATTCCGTAGTTGATGATCTTTAAACATAAACGATAAGACAAGACCGACAATAACAGCGACAATAATTGCGACAATAGCGCGATACCAAACCATATGCATACTGCTACCAAACGCAACATATGTCGCAAATAAAACGACAGGATTAATAATCGGTCCAGTTAGCATAAAAGCAATCCCTGCATATGGTGGAACTCCTTTCCCGATAAGGCGCCTTACGATCGGAACAATTCCACATTCACACCCTGGGAACATCATCCCTAGAAAAACTGCTAATAAGACAGATAGAAAACGGTTTTTTGGCATCCATCTTGCTACCATATCTTCTGTCACAAACATTTGAATGAATCCTGAAATAAATACACCAATTAATACAAATGGCAGTGCTTCAATTAAAATTGAAATAAAAATCGTATTCATTTGCAGGAACGCTTTTGGTAAATGAAACATTTCCATGATGCATATCCCCCATCTTTTCATTAACAATATGTAATTGTAACTGTAATCCGTAGATTGAACAAGTAGTTATAAAAATTAACCTAAATGGTATATTATACATATTTTATTTCATAAATTAATGAACAGCAGTGTACAAAAATGCTAATTTCTCAATACTTTAAAGCAAAAAAGCTGTTTTGGAAATGTCCCAAAACAGCTGAATTTCATATTAAAAATAACGTTTCTTCCAAAAAACAAAGGCCATTAAGCAAGATAATATTGCCGATATTATCATAGCCATTAAAAAACCATGAGGATTTTCACTTAAGGGAACCGGAACATTCATTCCAAAAAAACTGGAAACCATTGTTGGTACTGATAATATGATTGTCATAGAAGTTAAAAACTTCATAACACTGTTTAAATTATTGGAAATGACAGAACTAAATGTATTCATCATACCACTTAAAATATGGCTATATATTTCGGCCATCTCAATTGCCTGCTTATTTTCAATTAATACATCTTCAAGTAAATCTTGATCATCTTCATACATTTTCAAAAATGTATTATTTCGCATTAATTTTTGAATTACAATCTTATTTGCCTTTAAAGATGTCGTAAAGTACACTAAGCTTTTTTCAAGCCCTAATAACGTAAAAATCTCTTTATTTTTCATCGATTTATTAAGCTCATGCTCTAAATCCGTTGTTTTTCGATTAATCTGTTTTAAATAACGTAAATAATAAGTAGAAATCGTATATAAGAGCTGCAGTGCAAAACGTGTCTTTTTAAAAGTATAAAATTCTTTAATACGCTGATTAATAAAACGTTCAAAAATCGGATTTTCTTCCAAACAAATTGTCACAAAACATTCCGGCATGACGATCATACCAATCGGAATCGTATCATACATTGAATTTCCTTCTTCATCATGTCTAACTGTTGGAATATCGACGATAATTAAAGCATTATCATCTTCTTTTTCAATACGCGAACGTTCTTCATCATCCAAGGGGTCTTTAATAAAGTCCAGTTCAACATTTAATGTTTGAACTAAAAATTGAATTTCTTCCTCCGTTGGATGGAGTACATTAATCCAGCAGCCTTTTTGAATTTCCTCAATCTCTTGTAGTTTTCCGTTTCGGTCTGTTAAATAAATATTTAACATACTATCACCCCGATTCTTTTTTACATGTAGGAACCAACCTCACTTTGAAATAACAGTCTATTTTAAACCGCCATTTTCAGCATATGAAACAAATGAAAAGATTTCAATAGAAAATTATTTTGAAAACGCTTTTCTTCACAAATTATTAAAATAGAAAAAGACAGAGCATTCTCTGTCTTTTATAGACATTATGTTGCCTTTATAACATATTTAGAAAGTATCCACAAGTTAAACGAAACAGAAACCGTATAACCAGCATACGTCGCAATAATAAAACTAATATAGTCAAATTGTGGAAGTAATACAATATTTAACACGATTTTTATCCCTATTCCTATAAACAAACCAATTACTGTTTTTCCCTGTTGATTAATCCCTTGTAGCATGGCCGCTGTTACAGCAAAGAGCGAAAATAATATACAAGCCGGGGCGTAATAGCGTAAAATCACACTTCCTAGCGCAGGATCATTTCCTGTCCCAAATAGTAATGTATATACTGGTTCAGCTAAAATCATCATTCCTAACGATGCCGGAATCGTTAGAAATACAACGAGCAGATTTGTTCTTGTAAAATGTTTATATAATAACTGGTCATTTTTGGCTGTATACGCCTTTGTCATCTCAGGAACGAGTGACATACTAAAAGCTGTAGCAACCGAAACTGGAATTAACACAACCATTTGTACAAGCCCAATCACAGCATTTATTTTTTCCGCTTCCCGCTGTAAATATCCCATTTGCATTAATAGCTTATTAATTGTAAATGTATCGATTGTTTGATACAAAGGAATTGCAAGACCAACAACAACAAATGGAATGGAGTATGCAAATAATTCTTTGTACAGTGCGAAAAATGATTTTGTTGTTTGCGGAACACTCATATTTTCTTTTTTCTTTAGATGACGCCTTCTCTTTAAATAATATGCAATTAATATTCCAAGTCCTGATACAGCTCCTACAAAAGCACCAAACGTAGCAACTCCAACCGCCAACGCTGTTGATCCTTTGTATATTTGAAGCACCGCGAAACTTCCAATTAAGATTGTTAACATTCGAAAAAACTGTTCTACTACTACACTTAAAGCAGATGGCCCCATCGATTGAAACCCCTGAAAAAATCCACGTAATAAGCTCATAGAAGGAACAATTAGTAAAGCAAAACTTACAATTTGAATATTATATGTAACAGCAGTTACACTATTACCCGTTCGATCTCCACTATCAATAACAACCTTTGCAAGATAGGGAGCTAAACAGTATAACAATAAAAACGCTATAACTCCCATACACCCCATAAAAATAAGCCCGCTTTTTAATACTCGTTTTACCGTGTAATAATCGTCTAATTCATTATATTTAGATACCATTTTGGAGACAGCTAAAGGAAGTCCCATCGTTGCGATACTAAGCATAATTGTATAAGGACGATAAGCATATGTATATAATACATATCCTCCCGTTCCAACCATCGCTGTAAAAGGAATTACATATATAAAACCTAGCATTTTCGAAATCATCGTTGCCATTGTTAAAAAGAATGTTCCGCGTAAAAACGGTGACCCTTTCATGAAATTCCTCCGCTATACTGTTTTACTACACAATATGGACAACTTTCTACTTTTAGAACTGATATAAGATAAAACTTTAATCTCTCAGAACCTTAAGATGTGGTCTTACTGTCCGCGAATAGTACAATAAACAAAGAAAAAAAGCCAATGAAAACTCATTGACTTTAACGAACTGTTTTTCTTTTTTTCAATAATTTCATACCTATGTATACAGCAATAAAAAGAATCGCCCCTGCGATGAAATAATGCGTGTAGTCAGCAGCATATTCTTTAATATGACGCCAATTACCGCCAAGTTTTTCACCTAAATAAATAAACAGGATAGACCACGGAATAATTGCGAGTACTGAATATACTGTAAATCGCTTCAAAGACATTTTCGCTAGTCCTGCTGGAATCGATATTGCATGACGTACAAATGGGATAAAGCGCGCAGAGAAAATTACGCCTGCACCATATCGCTTAAACCACTCTTCTGCTACATCTAAATGTTTCTTATTAATTAATATATATTTACCATATTTTTCAACAACTGGACGTCCGCCGTAATATCCAAGCCAATACAAGAAAATTTGCGCCAACGTTCCACCAATCGTTCCGGCAATTACTGCCCCAACGAAATTAATTTCTCCCTTAGCAACTAAATAACCTGCATAAGATAATACAATTTCACTCGGAATAATTTCGATCATGAGCCCTAGCGCAATTCCGAAATAGCCTAGACTTATAAAAAATTGTAGTAACTGTTCAATCAAATTTGCTAACATTCTTCATTATCTCCTTTTTTCTACGCACACACTTTCTTATTATTTCATAAAAATCTATCCTTGCCAATATGCTACTACTTAATAGTATAAAATTATGCAATAATAAAAAAAACATACTTACCTTTTCTATTTCAAAAGGAGAAAGTGCACGATGGAATATAGATTACTAGAAATTATTCCAAAAGACAAGCAAGTTATAAAAGATTTACTAATTCTTTACAAAGAAATTTTTTAATCAAGCAATCTTTCTTTATCCGGGTCTTTCATATAAGCAAACATTTGCCGGATTTGCCATTCTGTGTTTCTTCCTATCGATAGTTTCGGTAATTCTTCTTCTCCAAAAAAGCGAACATCTTCTGTTTCAATACCGATTTGTCTTTCACCACCTACTATTTCACAGCTAATAAATATCTTATATACATCAATTGCAGAAGGTGATGGTTGGTGTTTCTGTTTATCAAAGATAGATAATAAACGAAAATTTTCTACTTTGTAACCTGTCTCTTCTAAAACTTCTTTTCGCGCAACTGCCGTAGGTGTATATCCAATATCAGCCCACCCACCTGGAAGTGCCCATTTCCTATCACTTTTTTCTTTTACAAAAAGTAACTTTCCTTCTTGAAACACGACCGCTCGAATATCCACTTTTGGAGTTTGATAACCCGTTTCACTTGCAAATAAATGCTCGACCACTTCCCAATCTGTTTTTGTATAATGTGACATCATTTCAACCGATAACTTCCGAAGTTCTTGAAAACGTTCTATATCATATACATCTTTTGAATATGTTAATCCAGCCTGCGCAATTGCCTGTATTTGTTTTACCCATTCAATCCATTTTATTTCCATTGTTTCAACCTCCTTAACTCAAATTACCATTATTATACAACAAAAAAAGAGATTGATCGTTCAATCTCTTTTTGCTTGTCTTCATAATTCATCTAAATGCTCTCGTATAAACTCACGACGTTTTTCTACATATTGAAAAATTAAATCCGGTTCACTATCAAATTTATCTATTTTCGATTTTACATATGGATCTTGCAAAATATATGGACGAAGTTCCTCATGCATTCCTTCTACTTTCGGTTTTATATATTCTACTGTAAATTGATGAGAGATTATATCTTCCAAAATTTTTCTATATTGCTTTCTAAAGATTTCAACATCAAGTAATCTAGCGCTTAATGTATTAAATCCTTGAATACGAATGTAATCATGCTCCATCTTTCGCCCTTGGACATCTCGTCCCCACGTTGCATCATAATCCCACGGAATCATTTCAAACAACTTTGTTTCACCATTATGATAAAGTGCATAATTGTGCACAAATCCATCGAAGTTTTGCGTACATACAACACCCGCTAACCATCGTAAATATTTATCAACATCGACATATTTTACGATTTCTTTTTCATACGCAGCTCTGGAAATTGTATTCAGTTGATAGATAAATTCACTAATATCTTCTTCACTGTGTTCATTCCCATATTTCAATTCATACCCTGAGAACAATTTCGTTTTTATATCTTTATCTAACTCGCTTATTAATGAAAAATTCGCATCATCATCGATTGCATAGTAAATCGAACCATTTGGTAAATTTCGTCTCCGTAAAAAGTTTTCATCTACCGATTCTAACTGTAAATAAACTCCTTCAAATTGATTATTAACCTTCAAAAGAACATGTTGCGCTTTTGGTGATAACGTACCAATGTCTGAAAAAAAATCCAGTGATAACTTATTCCGTATTAAAGAAGGGTCGTTGAATTCCGAATTTAAATGCAGCTCATGCACACCTCGAAAAAATTTTGGTTTATAAAACATCACATGATATGATTTTTTCTTCAATTTTCGAATATGAGAACCACGATATACGATATCAATGTCATACTTTCTTTTATCATATGTTAACTTAGCTGGAACAGGATCATCCGACCAAACATCTTTTCGTAACTCTACAATATACATTGGGTGAATAAAAAAATCATAAGAAGGTATCATTTTCTCTCTTCCCTTCTCTTTCATCTACAATTAATGTATGCTTTTCCTTTCCCCATTGCCACATCCGCTATATATTCATTTTTATTAATTATAAATGCTTTTCTTATCCTTTCTTCATAATGTAATAGTACGAAAGGCGTCCCTTTTCAAACTACTACATTATGAAGAGTTCGTTATGAACCATGATATTCAAAAAGCTGTTGAATAAGTAAAAGCAATTGGAATGAAAGACTTTATTTCAAGAACAAAATTACCTCAATCATAAATCAGACAAATGTTCCCAATGTCCAAAAACAAAATATACAGAGGTAAAAAGTGTACTTACGTTACGAAATGTGTACGCTATTCGAAGAAATACTACTGAAAAAAACGTTCTTGCTATTGCAAACACAAAAGTTATTCACATAAAAAAGCTATAAGTTTTCTTGATACTCATATCGTTCTTTTAAATCCAAAGGATCCGGACACTAATTCTTAAGAAACAGGCTGCTTATCACAAGCTGGTTTTTAGGGTATACCACTATTTTCAAAAAAAAATAAACACAATTCATCAGCTTGACATACTTTATTAATAGAAAGCGCATTATTCCAACATAGGTGAAAAGCTTAGTTTTTTCCAAGGAGGATTTTGATAGATGTATACAAAAGATGATATTCAAAAAGCCGTAGAAGAAATAAAAAGTGCTGGGATGGAAGATTTCTTAAACCAGGAACCTGAGTCCTATTCTAAACGTTCTCGCTACTCTTGCCGTTCTCGTTCTTCTAAACGTTCTTGCAAATCCCACC
>NZ_JBALLY010000087.1:0-29311 GCF_036963045.1 Bacillus sp. JJ864
GCAGGCATTGTTTTTTATTAAGAAGCTACTTTTTCGAATTCGTCAAATTCTTTTTGAACCTTTTCTGATGGTTTTGTTAATAGACTTACAATAATAATAACGAGTAAGCTCACAGCAAAACCAGGAAGCATTTCATATAACATATCTTTTAAAAACTTAAATTGTGTCCACGTAATAACTGTTGTTGCACCGGCGATCATCCCAGCAAGAGCGCCCCATTTCGTCATTCGTTTCCAGTACAAGCTTAATAAAATAACTGGTCCGAATGAAGAACCGAAACCTGCCCAAGCGTAACCAACAAGTGCTAGAATTGTGTCATTTTGTTTAAAGGCAAGTCCGCTTGATACTAGAGCGATGACTAGAACGGCCATACGTCCTACAAAAACAAGTTCGCGGTCCGTTGCCGAGCGGCGGAAAAATGTTCGGTATAAATCTTCTGTTACAGCACTTGATGTAACAAGAAGCTGAGAAGAAATAGTACTCATAATTGCCGCTAAAATGGCAGCTAATAAAAATCCAGTAATGAGCGGATGGAATAAAATATTTCCAAGCTCAAGGAAAATCGTTTCTGGATCTGCTAATTTCATCCCTTTGTCAGCATAATAAGCAATTCCAATTAGTCCAGTAAACATTGCGCCGACAATAGAGAAAATCATCCAGCTCATTCCGATGCGGCGAGCACTTTTTAATTCTTTTACAGATGAAATAGCCATAAAGCGTACGATAATATGCGGTTGTCCAACATAACCAAGACCCCAAGCAAATAAAGAAATAATGCCGAGTACAGAAGTACCTTTAAAAATATTTAATAGTGTTGGATCGACAGATTGAATCGTATGAAATGCTGATCCAAGACCATTTACATGCATAATTGTTACGACTGGAACTAAAACGAGTGCAACGACCATAATAATTCCTTGTACGAAGTCTGTCCAACTTACAGCTAAGAAACCACCAAATAACGTATATGCTACAACAACAGCTGCAACGATGAAAAGTCCTGTATGATAGTCCATTCCAAATGTATTACGGAATAAAACAGCGCCCGAAACTAACCCAGAAGCTACATAAAATGTAAAAAAGATCATAATAACAAGTCCGGAAACAAGACGTAGCATATGGGATGTATCATGGAAGCGATGTTCCAAAAATTCTGGGATTGTAATTGAATTGTTTGCAAGTTCAGAGTAGGTACGTAAGCGAGGAGCGACGTATAGCCAGTTTGCATAAGCGCCGAGTGTTAAACCGATCGCAATCCAACTGCTGCTTAGACCTGTTGCAAACATCGCACCGGGTAATCCCATTAATAGCCAGCCGCTCATATCAGCAGCACCTGCACTAAGTGCCGTTACTGCGGGGCCTAATGTACGCCCGCCAAGCATATAGTCAGTTAAATTAGATGTTCGTTTGTAGGCTATGTAGCCAATCACTAACATCCCGATCATATAGATCGAAATAGAAATTAAAATCTGTGTGTTCATGTTAGTCCCCTTTCCTAAGTAGTATCTTTTGCTGAGTTACATATTATAATCTAACATGATTATGTGTAAAAATCTATCATCTAAATACGAATTTTCAGAAATGTAAGCGTATTTAGAAGATAAAATATTTTACTAAAATAAAGTTTTTTGTTGATGTATAGCTATTTTTATAGAGTATTTATTATTTTTACATAAAAATGAGTTATTTTGTCAATATAATATTTAAGATGTACATAAAAAATTTATTTCTTGAAGGTATTGACTTCCCAAAAAAGAAAAGCATATAATGATTTCAAATTTAAAAACGCAAGCGTTGATGAAGAAGAGTACATATTATGGACATGTCAGAGAGCTGATGGTTGGTGCGAATCAGTATGAAAGTAATATGGAATGGGCTTCGGAGCTTCCAAACCGAAACGAAAGAAGTAGGCTTTGGCGAAAAGTTCTCATCGTTACAAGAGACACGTATTGTATTTCGATACGGAAAAGCGCGTTACTTTTGTAACGAATTAAGGTGGCACCACGGGAGTACCCGTCCTTTTTATAGGATGAGTACTCCCTTTTTGTATACAAAAAAATGAATAGGATAAATCGATGAGTAAGAAGAGTACGTATATTGGAGACGTTCCAGAGAGCCGGGGATAGGTGAGAGCCCGGTGCGGTGCCATATGCGGAATGGGCTTACGAGAGGTATGCTGAACTATAAGTAGGCAACCCGGGTTCCGCCGTTACAAGGATAGGGTATAAGATTGTACCTGAAAAAGCGGGATGCTTTGCATCCAACAAGAGGTGGTACCGCGGTAAATTTATCGTCCTCTGCATATTTCCATATGCAGGGGATTTTTTTATTTTAGCTAAAGAGGTGATGGTGATGATAACGAAAGACCAATTTATTATAGAAAAAAAGAAAGGGAAAACCTTTCTTATGATTCAAGAAGAAGAAGGAGATAGCGTGACGCCGATTGCGTTATATCGCCGCACTACAGGTGAGAAAAAATTTCTACTGGAAAGCTCGCAGCTTCATCAAGATAAAGGGCGTTATTCTTATTTAGGATGTGATCCTTACGGAGAAATCAAAAGTATTGGCAAGGAAGTAGAGATTACGATAAATGGTGCGACGGAAAAGGTAAACGGAAATGTATTAAAGGAGCTAGAAAATGTTCTTGCATTAGAGAAAGTTGAGAGTCCGTTTCCATTTTGCGGAGGAGCGGTTGGCTATATTGGGTATGATGTGATTCGGCAATATGAAGATATTGGAGAGATGCTCGCCGACCCTTTAAATATTCCAGAAGTACATGTGCTGCTTTATCGCATGTTTGTTGTATACGATCATGTAAGGCAAAAGCTATCATTTGTATATGTCTATCGCAGCGGCGATACAGACTCGTATGAAGAGGTTTATGAACAGCTGCAAACATATAAACAAAAATTGCTGCAGGAATCAGAAGAACAAATGAACGAGTTAGGTGCTTCCTTATCATTTACATCTTCTGTAACAGAAGAAAGGTTTCACAAAATGGTTGAACAGGTAAAGGAATATATTCGGGCCGGGGATATCTTTCAAGTTGTGTTATCGCAGCGTTTGCAAAGTGATTTTACAGGAAATCCATTTGCATTATATCGCCGTCTTCGCACAGCCAATCCATCTCCTTATATGTTTTATATTGATTTTCAAGATTACGTCGTACTTGGTTCTTCGCCGGAAAGCTTACTTTCTGTGCGAGATGATAAGGTGATGACAAATCCAATTGCCGGAACAAGGCCGCGCGGAAACACAAAAGATGAGGATGAAAAGATTGCGAAGGAGTTGCTTGCAAACGAGAAGGAACGGGCAGAGCATATGATGCTTGTTGATTTAGGAAGAAATGATATTGGACGGGTGAGTGAGATCGGTTCCGTTCAACTAGATAAATATATGGAAATCGAGAAATATTCGCATGTCATGCATATTGTATCTGAAGTTTACGGAACATTGCGAAAAAAGATGAGCTGTTTTGATGCATTAGCACATTGCTTACCAGCAGGTACTGTATCAGGAGCTCCTAAAATTAGAGCAATGGAAATTATAAACGAATTAGAAACAGAGAAACGAAATGTATACGCCGGAGCAGTTGGATATATTTCATTTTCGGGGAATATGGATATGGCACTGGCGATCCGAACGATGGTTGTAAAAGATGAGAAGGCGTATGTACAGGCGGGAGCTGGCGTCGTGTACGATTCGAATCCTGCGGCTGAATATGAAGAAACACTAAATAAAGCAAAAGCGCTCTTGGAGGTAATGAAATGATTGTCTTAATTGATAACTATGATTCATTCACATATAACTTGTATCAATTGCTAGGCCAACACACGGAACAGATTGTTGTAGTGCGTAACGATGAAGTGACAATTAAGGAACTAACGGACATGAAGCCAAGCGCAATTATACTTTCGCCAGGGCCTGGAAGACCGGAAGATGCGGGGATTTGTATGGATGTGATTCAACATTTTTATAAAACAGTTCCGATTCTTGGGATTTGTCTAGGACATCAAGCGATTGTTACTGCTTTTGGCGGAGAAGTTGTGCGGGCAGAAAAGATTAAACATGGGAAAACATCGCTTGTAAAACATAATGGCACATCGATATTCTCCTATGTAAAACAGCCGCTGACAGCGATGCGTTACCATTCGCTCATAGCAAAGCAGCACAATCTTCCGAGTTGTTTTGATGTATTAGCGACAGCGATGGATGACGGAGAAATCATGGCAATTCGTCATCACTACTATCCGCTTTTCGGATTACAGTTTCATCCAGAATCCATTGCAACTGAAGAAGGCGATAAATTAATACAGGCATTTTTATCTCAAGTGAAAGAGGGGGAGAGAGTATGAATGGCTATCTTCGAAAATTAGTAGAGCGGCAAGATTTAACGGAACATGAAATGTATGAAGCGGGTATTAGCTTATTAAGCGAAGATATTTTAGAAAGTGAGATTGCAGCTTTTTTAGCATTGTTAAAGGCAAAGGGGGAAACGGCAGATGAAATATACGGGCTTGTGCGCGCCCTTCGTGAAAAAGCATTGCCGTTTTCGAATCATATTGCAAATGCGATGGACAATTGCGGAACAGGCGGGGACGGCGCACAAACATTTAATGTGAGTACAACATCGGCTTTCGTACTTGCTGGTGCCGGCGTGAAGGTTGCAAAACATGGAAACCGCGCCGTTTCTAGTAAAACGGGAAGTGCAGATTTATTAGAGGAGCTCGGCGTGAACATTGCATGTTCGCCAAAGCATATTGATCATTTGTTAGAGAACGTCGGTATCGCTTTTCTATTTGCACCGGCAATGCATCCAGCACTGCGCCGCATTATGAAAGTAAGAAAAGAATTAAACGTTCCAACAATCTTTAACTTAATCGGGCCACTTACAAATCCAATCGACTTAGAAACGCAGTTCGTCGGTATTTATAAACGTGAGATGTTACTTCCAGTAGCAGAAGTCTTGCAAAAGCTTGGCAGAAAAAGAGCGATTGTTGTAAATGGCAGTGGATTTTTAGATGAAGCATCTTTACAAGGAGAGAATCACGTAGCAATTTTAAAAGATAACAACATTATGGAAGTGAGTATATTCCCAAAAGAATATGGATTTTCATGTGTGAAAAACGAAGCGATTCGAGGCGGCGATGCAAAGGAAAATGCCAATATTACATTACATGTGCTGCAGGGAGAAGATAGCGTATACCGTGAGACAGTGTTATTAAATGCCGGGCTTGCTCTGTTTGCCAACGGAAAAGCAAGGACAATTGAAGATGGAATTCGCTTAGCAGCCCATAGTATTGATTCAGGAAAGGCGCTGGAGAAATTACAGCTATTAATTGCTGAAAGTAACAAAAAACTAGAGAGGGTGAACTAGATGGAAACGATTTTAACGAAAATTATTGAGCAAAAAAAGAAAGAAGTAGCAGTGTTATATGAAACGTATATCCCAGAAAAGAAAAACCGTACATCTTATCCTCTCGTAGAAGCACTAGGGAAATTTACAGTCATTGCAGAAATAAAACGTGCTTCACCGTCTAAAGGAGATATGAACTTACATGTTGATGTTGCGAAGCAAGCTGAGCTTTATGAAACAAATGGTGCAGGAGCAATCTCTGTTTTAACAGATAGTCACTTTTTTAAGGGCTCGTTTCACGATTTAGAAACGGCAAGAAATCATGTGAATGTACCGCTTTTATGTAAAGATTTTATTATTGATAAAATCCAAATTGACCGGGCATATGAAGCGGGAGCCAATCTCATTTTACTCATTGTTGCTGCATTACCAAAAGAACAATTATTTGCGCTATATGCGTATGTAAAAGAGCGCGGCTTAGAAGCGATTGTAGAGATTCATAATGAAGAAGAGTTAGAAATAGCGTTAGAGCTTAATCCAGATGTCATTGGAGTAAACAATCGAAATTTAAAAACATTTGAAGTCGATTTACGTACAACGGAACAGCTTGGGAAACGGTTAAATGAACAAAACGTACTTTGGATTAGTGAGAGCGGTATTCATACGAAAGAAGATATTACACGTGTGAAGCAAGCCGGAGCAAAAGGAATTCTTGTCGGAGAAGCGTTTATGACAGCACCGTCTGTCGGAGACTTTTTTCAATCGCTGCAGGTGACGAAATGAAAGTAAAGATTTGCGGGATTACCGATATAAGAGCGGCAACAATCGCTTGTGAATACGGGGCAGATGCCATTGGCTTTGTATTTGCGGAAAGTAAACGGAAAATCACTCCCGAACAAGCAAAGCGAATTATCGAAGAGCTTCCGGAGAATATAATGAAAGTTGGCGTTTTCGTAAATGAATCAATCGACGTGATCGAAAACATTGCAACGTATTGTGGTTTAACGCATGTACAACTGCATGGGGATGAACAAAATTATCATATTAAAAGATTGAATATTCCATCTATAAAGGCTGTCGGTGTAAGTTCGAGCGAAGATATAGAACGAGCAGCGGAATATGAAACTGATTTTATATTATTTGATAGTCCGAAAGAACAGTTTCATGGCGGAAATGGCAAAACATTTTCATGGGAATTATTACGGTCAAATCCAATTGAAAAAAAGTGCATATTAGCCGGCGGATTAAATCTTGAAAATATCACAGAGGCAATTGAAATGGTTCAGCCGTATATGATTGACGTGAGCAGCGGCGTAGAAACAAACGGCAAAAAAGATATCGAGAAAATAAAACAATTTATCACAAAAGCGAAGGAGTGTTAACTATGCAATATGTATATCCAGATGAAAAAGGTCATTACGGTATGTACGGAGGACGTTATGTCCCAGAAACGTTAATGCAGTCTGTTTTAGAATTAGAAGAAGCGTATAAAGAGGCAATGCAAGATGAATCATTTCAAAAGCAATTACAGCATTATTTACAAACGTATGTTGGTAGAGAAACACCGCTTTATTTCGCAGAAAATCTGACGAAGTATTGCGGCGGCGCAAAAATTTATTTAAAGCGCGAAGATTTAAATCATACAGGAGCTCATAAAATTAACAACACAATCGGGCAGGCGCTTCTTGCAGTGCGGATGGGCAAGAAGAAAGTTGTCGCTGAAACGGGGGCTGGACAGCACGGCGTTGCGACAGCGACAGTATGCGCGTTGCTTGGCTTAGAATGCGTCATTTTCATGGGAGAAGAGGATGTGAAGCGTCAAAAACTAAATGTCTTTCGAATGGAACTGTTAGGAGCAAAAGTGGAAAGCGTTGCAGCAGGAAGTGGAACGCTAAAAGATGCAGTAAACGAGGCGCTTCGTTACTGGGTTGCACATGTACATGATACGCACTATGTGATGGGATCTGTTCTTGGACCGCATCCATTTCCGCAAATGGTACGTGATTTCCAAAGTGTGATCGGCAAGGAAACGAAGAAGCAATATGAAACGTTAGAAGGGAAATTACCGGAAGCAGTTGTAGCTTGCATTGGCGGCGGCAGTAATGCGATGGGAATGTTTTATCCATTTGTACAAGATGAAGAAGTTGCACTATACGGCGTAGAAGCAGCAGGCAAGGGACTTCATACAGAGAAGCATGCCGCAACATTAACGAAAGGAAGCGTCGGTGTCCTGCACGGATCGATGATGTATATTTTGCAAAATGAAGAAGGGCAAATTCAAGAAGCACACTCCATTTCAGCAGGGCTTGATTACCCGGGAGTTGGTCCGGAACATAGCTTATTAAAAGACATTGGCCGTGTATCGTATCATTCCATAACAGATGGAGAAGCGCTCCATGCTTTTCAACTATTAACGAAGCAAGAAGGGATTATCCCGGCATTAGAAAGCTCACATGCTGTGGCGTATGCACTGAAACTAGCACCTACTATGAAAAGCGATGAAGGGCTTGTGATTTGTTTATCAGGACGCGGCGATAAAGATGTGGAAAGTATAAAACGTTATATGGAAGAGGTGTAACTGATGGGAGTAGAAAGAATAAGTGAAGCATTTCAAAATGGAAAAAAAGCATTCATTCCGTACGTAATGGGCGGAGATGGAGATTTACAAGAACAAATTCGTTTTTTAGACGAAGCTGGGGCAAGCATTGTTGAAATTGGCATTCCATTTTCTGATCCAGTTGCAGACGGACCAACGATTCAAAGGGCCGGAAAACGAGCGTTGGAAAACGGAACAACGGTAGAAGGAATTTTCCAAGCATTAGCGGAAGTGCGAGTAGCAGTGCAAATTCCATTTGTACTCATGACCTATTTAAATCCTATTCTAGCATTTGGGAAAGAACGTTTTATCCTGCGCTGCATCGAAGCAGGCGTCGATGGGGTTATCGTCCCAGATCTTCCGTATGAAGAACAAGATATTATTGCACCGCTGTTATGTGATGCAAACATTGCGCTTATTCCTTTAGTAACAGTAACGAGTCCAATTGAACGAATTGAAAAAATTACAAGTGAGTCGCAAGGATTTGTTTATGCCGTCACAGTAGCAGGCGTAACGGGAGTGCGCCGCGATTTCACACAAGAATTACACACATACTTAGAAAAGGTGAAAGCGCATGTTCAGCTTCCGGTTGTTGCTGGATTTGGTATATCGAAGGCGGAGCAAATAGAAGAAATGACTCGAGTATGTGATGGAGTTGTTGTCGGAAGTAAAGTCATTGAGCTGTTAGAGAATGAAAAACGAAATGAAATTCGTGAGCTGATTGCTGCGGTGAAATAAAGGAGTTAACTCCCTAAAGTGCACACAGTATGTCGAACATCGTCGAAGAGTCTTTATACCATGTCGAATCGCCGATATATTTTATAAAACGGTCGATATATTAGTGGACATATAAGAAGGAGCTGATTCAAAAGACATATACATCTCTTTTGAGTCAGCTCCGTATATATAAATCCACTTTGTTTTTTTACATCTAAGTTGTACACAGAATAAAACATGACCTACTGGCTTTCTCTTTTTGTTTTAAACTTTGCACGTGGCAGGAAAAGGCCCTGACCGCTTCTATGCATGGCCAGATGCTCTCGTCCTTCCCTAAAAAGAAAGGGGTTTTTATGTCATTTTTTCAATTTGTATTTATATATTAACCTAATGGATCTTCACCAAAACGTTCCCAAAGTTTTGGAAAGCACTCAGCTAATTTGTCCTCATCTTCTTCCCAGTCAAATTCTATGTCTTGTTCAAATGGTTCATAACCTTTCTCATCAAGTAACGATGAGAATTTATTCCATATCTCATTATCCCACTCTGTATCTCCTGTTTCTTTTAGGCTGAACGCTTCAAATCCAGTACTTAACATTTCCTCAAGTTCTGGAATGAGTTCATCCTCTTCATAATAAGCAGGAATTAAGTTTGCTAGATTTTCAGGGTTTTGCAAAGCGGATTCAAACGTTTCTTGTCCACATGCGATGAGCCAACCTCGAAAGTAATCAAATGAATCATCGGAACATCCACCTAAAATAATATAAGCAGCTGCCCATAAAGAGGAAGTGTAGGATTGCTCTAAAGCAGTTTGGAGATGCATTTCATAATCTGCAATCTCATCTGCGGATTTTGCAGCTAATTGCTCAACTAACCACTCGACTGTTTCGTCTTTTGAATTCATGTCTGAAATGAGCTGCCAAAATTGTTCTTGGTTCATTGCTATCACTCCTCTAAAAAAGGTGTTTTTTGTAGTGTACCATGTTTTGAATAATTCATCAGATAAAGAATCGAATAAAAAAACTGACATAAAATTAATTGAATATTCCGCCTTATGTTATATAATATGTTTTAACATATAAGTCGCCGCTATGTATGGGCAGACACTCTCGGTCAACTAAAAAGAAGAGAGGTTTGTTAGTTCATTTTTTGATTTTCAACACATAAGTTGCTGCTATGAAAAAAAACATGCCCGCTACTTTCGTTCTCTTTTTGTTTTAACCCTTGCATGTGGCAGGAAAAGGCCCTGACCGCTTCTATGCATGGCAAGATGCTCTCGCCCATCTAAAAAGAAAAGAGGTCTTGTAACGTTTTTCAAATTGTACCTTACAAGAAATGAGATGATGGTATGACAGAATTATTAGCTCTTATTCCAATCATGATGATTTTTATTTGTTTATTTGTCTTCAAGCAGACATCACTGAAAGCATCGATAATTTCTTATGTTGTGTGCAGCGGAATGGTTTTACTATTACCGATGTTTCGCTTACAAATGGGGGAGGTTGCCCATGCCACAATGAAAGGTGGTTTAATTTGTTTTATCGTTGGATATGTTTTGTTTTTTGGGATTTTTTTATTTCACCTTATGAATAAAATGGGGTATATCGATCAAGTTGCTCGCTTTATGGAACATGTTACACATGACCGTTTACTACAAATGCTCCTGATGTGTTTTGGGATTTGTCCCCTAATTGAATCCGTAAGTGGATTTGGAATTGGATTTATGGTGGCTGCTCCTATTTTTCTTTCGCTCGGTTACAAGCCGTTTCAAGCTGTTTTACTTTCGTTTATCGGTTTATTAGCAAGCTCATGGGGCGCGATGGCAACAGGAACAATTATTGGGTCAGGGCTGATTGATATGCCTTTAGAACAACTTGGTTCTGGTACAGCGGTATTAAGTGTGCCAATCTTTGCGTATTTTATCATTCTTTCATTATATATAGTCGGCGGCTGGACGGCAGTAAGGCAAAAATGGAAAGAAGCGACTGGTTTTTTCCTATTATTTTCTCTATCCATCTATTTGTCTAGTACATATGTAAGTGTTGAATTAGCAGGAATTTTAAGTGCGATTGTAACGATAACATTTGGCTTTATCGTTATTAAAATGACAGCAAAGCAGCAGAAGGAAGTGTATTCGGAACACGCCGCTGCCGAGCAGCAAGAAGTTTCTATTTTAAAAATAATTAGCCCATATTTATTTTTAACAGTTTGCATCTTGCTTTCTCGCCTGATTCCGTCGTTTCATAGTGCATTGCAATCATACGCTGTTATTAACTTACCATCGTACTCTTACAAACTTGAATTATTGTATTCACCAGGATTTTGGCTTGGCGTTACATGTTTATTTACTATAATTTTTTTCCGGATTCCTTCTATTATAATAAGGCAGTCATTATTACAAACAGTGAAACAGTGGATACCGTTTGCGATTACAACGACAATGTTTATTGCGATTTCAGAACTAATGAGTGCAGCAGGGATGCACGCTTTATTAGCGGAAGCAGCTGGTCATATTTTTGGAACGATGTTTGTTTTCGTTGCACCGTTTATCGGTGGTATAGGCGGTTTTCTAACGGGAAGTAACGCTGGATCAAATGCGATGTTTATGAAACTGCAAATGCAAACAGCACAGAACGTAGGGCTTCCGTGGCAGTTCGTGACAACTGTGCAAAATACAAGTTCTTCTTTTGCTACAATTGCGTGTCCATCACGAATTACGCTTGGCGCTTATTTATGTAACATTCCATTTCGGGAAAATGAGTTATTGAAGAAGACAACGATGATGATTTTTGGTGCTGTGTTGATTGTGGTGGGAGAAGTTTTTGTGTGGCATCTAATATTATAACAATAATGTTATACAAAAAAATAAAAAGGTACTTACTTTCAACAATTTGAGAGAATAAGTACCTTTTTATTAAGGGAATATACTTTTGTAGTCACGTCAGAAAGATGAAAACGTAATTATTATAATTTGTAAACTTTATATTTTCTTTTTGGATTAATATCACTAAATAATGAAGTTATAATTCCAAAGAAACTTAAGATTCCTGCTAAAATGAAAGTATTACTAAAGGCTTTATTTATACTGTTGCTAAAAGCTTCGGAAACTTCCTTGGAAATTTTTAATGACTCATTTTTTTGTTGATTAAATTGCTTCTTAATTTCTGCGTGGTATGATTCTGGACTTTTTTGAAGAGCCACATCTTCAGCAGATTTGATTTTATCAGTAACCAAAGAAGTTGAAGAAGGAGAGACTTTAGCATTTTTTTTTAGATTTGAAATAATCTCATCTTTAACTTCAGTCTTTAAGATTTTACTACTATTTACGATTTCAATACTCTCATTTTTAGCTACGGAAACTTGATTATTAATGTTGATAGTCAAAATAGTAGTTAATAATGCTATTCCTAAAGATTGCCCAACAGCCCTCATCATATTAATTGTTCCTGAGGCAATTCCTACTTTATTTTCTGATATTTGTCTAATCGAAGAACCCATAGCTGGTCCTATTACCATTCCTAATGATAGTCCTGTTAAGCATAATAATAAGATAACATAATATAAAGAGGAATTGTACTTTACAGTAGCATATAAAAAAGTAGAAATACACATTCCTAGCATTCCGGTGAACGTGAATTTTACACTTCCTAATTTATCCGAAAACTTCCCGGAAATAATCGAGGTGAACATTGAGCTAAAAGCCAGAGATGAAATGATTAACCCTGATTTCATTGAAGAAAAATTCATCATATTTGTTAGAAAAAGTGTCACTAATAAAGTACCACTTGTCAAACTTAATCCTAAAATAAACAGTGTTAATGAGCTAAAGGTAAACGTTCTTATTTTCAAAAAGCTTAATGGGAAAATTGGTTCCGCTGCTTTTTTTTCAATGAATAAAAATAACAAAAATGTTACTAAGAAAATAACGAATAATAGAATGATTGGTTGTGATGACCAACCTAGTTCACTAGCTTTAGCAAATGCAAAGGTTAAGCAAAATAATGAAATAGTTAGAGTGATACTGCCTAGATAATCAATTTTTCTAGATGCATGATTGTCATATGTTTCTCTTAAGTAAATAGTTGCTAGTGTTAAAGTAATAATGCCGATTGGTATATTTACAAAAAAAATTGATTGCCAACTAAATAGATCTGATAAAATTCCCCCTAAAACAGGTCCAAGAGCAGATGCAAATCCAGAAACCGCTCCCCAAATGCCAATGATTAGTCCTTTTTTATTTTTATCAACTATATCGATAGCCATAGGCATAGTGACTGGAACTATAAATGAGGCAGTTACACCTTGAAGTATTCTAAAAGTTACTAATGATTGTATGGAGTTACTAATTCCACATAATAGAGAAGTTAGAGTAAAAGCGGCTAAACCAATGACAAAGACTCTTTTTCTTCCAAACTGATCGGCTAACTTAGATGCTGAGATTAACAAAATCCCAAATGCTAAGTTATATCCTGTAGTGACCCAACTTACTTCTGATAAATCAATAGAAAAATGCGTCAGGATATTTGGAATTGCTATGTTTACAATAGTAGTGTCCATCAGAGCCATGAATGAAGCTAATAGGAGTGATAGAAGTGCGAATCTTCTTTTTGTGATTGTATCATATTTTTCTTGTTCTTTTATTTGTTGCATATTCTTCCCCTCTTTTCATTTATGTCTAATATAATTTTAGATGAACATCTAAAATTAACAGGATAAATTTAACATGTTTTTAGATATCGGTCAACATGTTAAGTGGGGAATTCGGATAATTTTTAAAGTTATTATAAAACATTTGATTGGTAAACTTCGGGAATGATAAAATTGATTTTAGATGGATATCTAAAATTGAATGAAGAGTATTGCAGAAGAAGGAGAAATTCTTGAATCATCAACGTTGAAGCTAAAATAACTATGTAATTTAGATCCCATTATTTGCCCAGGTCATGATGAAACGGTTACTATTGAGGCACTAAAATTATAAAAAGATAAAATATGGAGGATACTTATTTGCAAAATATTCGATTTGGAATACCGCTTGATTTTTATGATAAGACAACAGCGATATTATTTTTTAAGCACAATGAGTTTTATAGGGATTTATTTCACAAAATGGGGTATGATCTAGATTTTGAATACATTAACTTAGTAAAAAGAATAGAAAAAATTCAATCTTTAGATGATGAATTTGTAGATTTCTATTTCTCCAGTCTTACTTCATATGAGGAAGTAACAAACGGAAATATATTCTGTATTGCAACAACTCTTATAAAAACTAAAGATATCTTCGATAAAGATTCAAGTGAAATATATCGTTTAATGAATAAAATGAACGAGGATTCTATGCGTCTAAATATTATCGCTACAGTAAAGCATCTAACAAATAAGAAAGATGGATTTGAAGCTGATCAATACTACTTAGAAGAGAATCATTTTTATGATTTATTGTCCTGTTCATTCGTAACATCTAATAGCAAATGGAGTATTTTGCAGACCTTCAAAAATCCTCATAGCACAGTGATGAATTATGTTAATAAAATGCAGGAAATAGATAATGATTTGACTAATTCATTTTTAGAACTTAAAAATAGGGATTATGTATGGTTTGAGAAGATAAAAAAGGTACCTACACCACACTTTATAAAGATAATCAAGACACTGAAAGGGACTGAATACTTTAAAAATCATGTGATTAACATATTTCCAACTATTACTCCATATCTACTGTCTGTTTCGAAAGAGGAGAATAATATTTATCTTGGAATTGGTATAGGGTCTGAACAACTTTTTGTGGAAAATAGGAAAGATGATGATTTGGATAATCTTCAGGAAATATTGAAAACGCTAGCGGATGGTAGCAAATTATCAATATTATTACTTTTAAAAGATAAGAAGCTTTATGCAGGTGAGCTAGCAAAAGAATTAGACCTATCTAATGCTACTATTTCTCATCATATGAGAATTATGGTGATCCAAGGATTAGTTAAGAGTGAAAGGATACAGAATAAGACTTATTATTACTTAAATAAGAAATATTTATCTGAATTAATAGGAAAACTGAATAGCCTTTTTTTACTATAACTATTGATGAAGAAAATAAGCTTAGCTATCGTTTAATGGGAATATAAATTAATATGATTGTCAGTTTAAAATGACATGTTTTTTGTTTGGTATGTGAATATACGTAAAGAATTACACCTGTTAAAAATGGACAAAATTATTACTGATAAAAGAGTTGTAAGACAAGTAATAGTCTTGGGAAAAGGAGTGATACGGTGAAATACGTTATTATAGGCGGAGATGCAGCTGGAATGAGTGCTGCTATGCAAATTGTCCGTAATGATCAAGAAGCAAATGTAATCACTTTAGAAAAAGGCGAATTCTATTCATATGCGCAGTGCGGTCTTCCTTATGCGATTAGTGGGATCATTGCTTCTACTGAAAAGTTAATTGCTAGAAGTGTTGATACGTTTCGGGATAAATATCATATTGATGCGAAAGTGAATCATGAAGTGACACGTGTAGATCCAGCGAGTAAAAAAGTATATGGCATACATACGCAAACATCAGAACCATTCGAATTCGAATATGATCGTTTATTAATTGCAACGGGAGTGCGACCAGTCATGCCGAACTGGAAAGGCAGTGACTTGCAAGGCGTTCATCTATTAAAAACGATCCCGGATGCAGAGCGCATTATGGAGACGCTTCAGAATAAGAAGGTTGAACATGTTACTATTATTGGCGGCGGGGCAATCGGGATAGAAATGGCAGAAACATTTGTCGAGCTTGGGAAAAAGGTTCGTATGATTGAGCGGAATCAATATGTAGGTACCGTATTTGATGCGGATATGGCAGCATACATTCATGAGGAAGCAAAGAAACATAACATTGAAATTCTTACAAATGAAAATGTGAAATCATTTCAAGGGAAAGAGCAAGTTGAGTTTGTAGAAACGGATAAAGGAATGTATGAAACAGATCTTGTTTTAGTATCAGTTGGAGTAAAACCGAACACTGATTTTCTAGAAGGAACAGAAATCATTAAAAATCAAAAAGGTGCTATTCAAGTTAACGCTTATATGCAAACAAATATAGAGGACATTTATGCGGCAGGAGACTGTGCTACGCAGTATCATATTATAAAAGAAAAACATGACCATATTCCGCTTGGAACAACGGCAAACAAACAAGGGCGAATTGCTGGACTGAACATGGTGAATAAACGAAGAGCGTTTAAAGGGATTGTCGGAACAGCGGTTATGAAATTCATGGACATTACATTAGGACGAACCGGTTTAAATGAAAAAGAAGCAGAGCAATTACAAATACCATATGAAATTGTAAAAATAGATTCGACAAACATAGCAGGATATTATCCAAGTAAGAAACCACTTCACGTGAAATTATTGTATCGCAAAGACACGAAACAACTGGTAGGCGGACAAGTAATTGGTGAGCAGGGCGTAGATAAACGAATAGATGTACTGGCAATGGCATTGTTTCATAAAATGACGATTCATGATTTAGAAGACGTGGACTTAAGTTACTCTCCGCCATATAACAGTGTGTGGGATCCATTGCAGCAAGCAGCAAGAAGGGGAGAATAAAGTGAAACTTCCATCAGTTGGGTTTCATCCCCAACTGATGGAAAAGCAATATATACGACTTTTCTAGTATTTAAGCCGAGAAATCATTAATAATTTCTACCACTTCAATTTTTCCGTTAATCAAAAGCTCAGGAAGTTCATTTGTTACATTACCCTTCCAATATTCTTTAGCTTGTTCAATTTTTTGAGAGAAAGGAACCCCATCTTCCTTTGGTAAAAGGTTTCCATCACCTTCAAAAGAATTCCCAATAACTCGAAGTTTAACAATCTGCAAAACATTCCGATTGTAAGAATCAAATAATTCTTTCCATTTCAAAGCATCTTCATAGCTTTTCGCAGCGTATAAGCAAGACAATCTTGAAGGATACTCAGGATATTCTTGAAGTCTAACCATTTCTACTATTACTTCTCTAATCGCTCTGATTGTTTGGTCTACATATTTAATCGCTACTTCAGTATTTTCTTTATTCAAGTTCAATCCTTCATTTGTATCATGACCTTGTAAAATTTGAATGAAGTCTTCACCTTTAGAATTCAATTGTTCTCTCTCAAAAAAGAAGCGATATAAGGCATTATTTTGATTCTCGTTAAAGTTAATGATCTGCCCAAGACTCAATTTTTTTCTAGTAACAATATGATAAACATACAATTCATTTTTTCTCATGGTTTGCCTCCTGTTGGTTATATCATTTCATACACCATATTATACCAACGAAAGGATGCAAGAAGGGGAAAGTTTCTGATTATTCTCTATTCATGTAAGAATAATCTATCTACATTTTTTTAATTCGATAAAGGAGATAACTTATCACCACAGTAATACATGAAAATAGAATAGCGATGCTAGAAAAAGCGAGTAAATAAGCATTATACTTCGCTATATTTGCGATCATTGCATGGCTATCAAAATGAAAAATACCTCCTATAACGTTGAAGAGAAATAGGAACAAGAAGATTGTAATTAGTCCATCTAATGCACCTTGTATGTCAGGTTTACTTAAAGCAATATGCGTAGAAATGCAAATTGCTAAGATCAGAAAGAGCCAGAAATAAGGATTAAATAGATTGCTAATCGTAAAAATGCTTTTCAATAATAGGACTGAAGATAACACAGTGTGTTTGATCATATCACTCATAGCGCCGTCTGGTTGAATATTTGTTTCAATACCATTCATAAATACCGAGTATGAGTGGGGGATAAGGCAATACATTAAGCCAACTAACGCGGCAATCCCTGAAAAAATAGGGGCAACACCGATAAAGAAATTACCTATTTTTTGATAGATACTTTTCGGGTTATATTCGTGCTGCACATAGCCTAAATACCCGTTATTCGTATTCGTTGGAAACCACTGAATACTTACGATTTTATGTCCAAATAATACGCACATAAAGGCATGCCCAAATTCGTGAATGGGCGTTCCAATCCATGAAGTGAAGAGGAAGCCATTTCTTCCAAAAGCTCTTGTCCAATATGTTCGCGAACGATTTTCTAAATATCCTAATAGAAATCCAACTACAATAATACATCCTACTAATGAAGCTAATTGTATACAGGTTGTAATAAGCATAGTAAAAAAGAAGTTTCCTAATTCCATTTTGTCACCTTTTCTATATAAATCAAAATTTTAAAAAACGACATAAAAACCATTCTTTTTCGATGGGCGAGAGCATCTGGCCGCGCGTAGAAGCGGTCAGGGCCTTTTTCTGCCACATGCGAAGTAAAAACATAGAAAGAAAGAGAGTGAGGGCTCTTTATTCCTACATAGCAGCAATCTGTATGTCAAAAGATCAAAATGGATTCATATATGTTTTTTATAAGTAGTAGATTACATGAATTCCGTAGCAGTAGTCTACTATTATTTTTGTTATGGAAGTAGAAATGAAGAAAACCCTCTTGCAAATGCAAGAGGGTTCTACAATCTATAAAATGATCAACCTTCTAATAATAATGATTTTGGATCTTCAAGCATTTCTTTAACTGCAACAAGGAAGCTAACAGCCTCTTTTCCATCTACGATGCGGTGGTCGTAAGATAGAGCAAGGTACATCATCGGACGGTTTTCCATACGCTCTGCATCGATCGCAACAGGGCGTACTTGGATTTTATGCATACCAAGGATACCAACTTGTGGGCTGTTTAGGATTGGTGTTGACATAAGAGAACCGAACACGCCTCCGTTTGTAATTGTAAATGTACCACCTTGTAGTTCTTTCAGTGTAAGTTTGTTATCACGAGCTTTTTTACCAAGATTTCTAATTTCGCTCTCAATTTCAGCGAAGTTCAATTGGTTTGCATCACGTACAACAGGAACAACTAATCCATCTGGAGCTGCTACAGCGATTCCGATATCGTAGAATTTCTTAAGGATAAGCTCATCACCTTGAATTTCAGCATTTAATAATGGGAATTGTTTTAATGCTGCTACAACTGCTTTTGTGAAGAATGACATGAAGCCAAGACGAACATCATGTTTCTTTTCGAACGCATCTTTACGTTCTTTACGTAATTCCATGATAGCTGTCATATCAACTTCGTTAAATGTTGTTAACATTGCAGCCGTTTGTTGAACTTCTACAAGACGATTTGCAATTGTTTGACGGCGGCGGGACATTTTTACGCGCTCAACTGGTTTTTCAAACTCAGTAGTTGCAGCTGGTTTCGGACTTTGTTTTTCTTGTTTTGGCTGTTCTTTTGGCGCAGTAGCATGCGCTTGAACATCATGCGGTCTAACGCGGCCAAGTGGATCAGTGCTGCGTACTTCGTTTAAGTCGATTCCTAATTCACGTGCCATTTTTCTAGCAGCAGGTGATGCGATCGGACGATCTGTATTTGGAAGACCTTGCATCGGTGCTTTATTTGGCGCTGCAGTTGGAGCCTCAGCTTTTGGTGCTTCCGCAACTTCTTGTTTTGGTTCTGCTGGTGCAGGTGTACTTACTGCTGCCGCTGCATTTGCATCTAAAACTGCGATAACATCGCCGATTTCAACTGTATCTCCAGGTTCTCCTAGTAATTGTGATACAATACCTGAATCTTCTGCAATGATTTCTACATTGACTTTATCTGTTTCAAGCTCAACAACGCTTGCGCCTTTCTCAACTTTGTCACCTACGTTGATAAGCCATTGTGAAATAGTTCCTTCTGTAATAGATTCTGCAAGCTCAGGTACTTTAATTTCGATCATTTTAAATGTCCTCCCCTATTTTGCCTAACAATTGATTTAATATGATTGTATAAATAATCTTCTTTAACCGTGAATGGGGGGAGACCCCCATTCACAGGAAGTTAACAGTATTACTTATTGTGAACAAATTCTTGTTCTTGTTGTAATTTGAAATTGATATTAAGCGTTTGATTAATAATCAATTCTTGTTCTTTTCTATGAACATGAGGATCGCCGCCTGATGGGCTTGAACGGTCCGGACGTCCAATATAGTTCACTTTCACATTGTCAGAAGCAAGTTCGAATAGAATTGGTGCGATATAATGCCATGCGCCCATATTTCTTGGTTCTTCTTGTACCCACACGATTTCTTCCAAGTTTTCAAAACGCTCAGCGATCGCTTGGATTTTCTCAGTAGAGAATGGATATAACTGTTCAACGCGAACGATATGCACTTCATCAAGTGTATGTTCTTTCTTATTCGATTCAACATCTACTGCTAAATCGATTGCCATCTTACCTGTCGTTAATACGAGACGCTTCACTTTGCTTGGTTTTGTTCCAAGGTTCGGTTGTTCTACAACTGTTTGGAAGCTGCCTTCACTTAACTCAGAAGCAGGTGAAGATGTAAGTGGATGACGTAACAAGCTCTTTGGCGTCATAATTACTAACGGTCTTACATAATCAGTTCCAAGACTTGCTGCTTGGCGGCGCAGGATATGGAAATATTGCGCTGCACTTGTTAAGTTTGCAACTGTCCAGTTATTTTCTGCAGCAAGCTGTAAGAAACGTTCTGGACGAGCGCTAGAATGCTCAGGACCTTGCCCTTCATAACCGTGCGGAAGAAGTAAAACAAGACCAGATTTTTGACCCCATTTTGCTCTTCCTGCTGAAACGAATTGGTCAAACAATGCTTGCGCTGTGTTTGAGAAGTCTCCGTATTGTGCTTCCCACATTGTTAACGTTTCAGGAGAAAATACGTTATAGCCATACTCAAATCCTACAACAGCAGCTTCAGAAAGCGGACTATTATGAACCGCGAAAGAAGCGCGCGCTTGTGGCAGACGGTGCATTGGCGAATACGTTTCGTTCGTTTCTGTATCATGTAATACAACGTGACGCTGTGCGAATGTACCGCGCTCTGAATCCTGTCCTGTCAGACGGATTGGCGTACCGTCTTGTAAAATTGAAGCAAACGCTAATGCTTCGGCATTTGCCCATTCTAATTTACCGCCATCTTTAAATGCGCTCTCACGACGTTCAAGGATTTTCTTTAATTTTGGATATACGTTAAAACCTTCTGGCCACTCAAGAAGACTTGTATTTAATTCTTGAAGTGTTTCTAATGGAATACCTGTCATCATTTGTGGGATGCCATTTGCAACTACTTCTGGAACTTCAACATTCGCAGATACTTCTTTTTTATCTGAAGAAACTTGATTATATTCAGCTTTCAAATGCTCTTGTACAAATTGCGTAATTGTTTCTACTTCTTCAGCATTTAGAATGCCTTTTGTTTGTAATTCTTCAGCATATAAAGCTCTTACAGTCGGATGCTTGCTAACCTTTTTGTATACTTTCGGTTGTGTAACTGCTGGATCATCCATTTCGTTATGACCGTAGCGGCGATATCCGATTAAGTCAATTAGGAAATCTTTTTTGAACAGCGTGCGGTATTGGAAAGCAAGAGTAGCTGCAATCAGACAAGCTTCAGGGTCATCAGCATTTACGTGCACAATCGGAATATCAAAGCCTTTTGCAAGGTCACTAGAATATCTTGTTGAACGGGAATCATAGCTATCAGTTGTGAATCCGACTGCATTATTCGCGATAACATGAATCGTTCCGCCTGTTTGATAACCTTTCAGTCTGCTTAAGTTCAGCGTCTCAGGTACGATACCTTGACCAGGGAACGCAGCATCACCGTGCACTAAAATTGCGTAAGATTTCGAAACATCTTGTTTTGGATAACCTGCTTGTTCGCGATTTTCCTGAGCAGCACGTGCAAATCCTTCCACAACTGGATCTACAAATTCAAGGTGACTTGGGTTATTTGCTAAAGTAACTCGTGTAAGAGCTCCTTCAGATCCAACCAATTGCTCTTTACCTAAGTGATACTTCACATCTCCAGTCCAGCCGATATTGTTCTTATCAGTGCCCTGCATCGGTGCTGAATGTTTAAATTCAGTGAACATGTGACTATATGATTTTTCTAAAGTATGAGCGAGTACGCTAAGACGTCCGCGGTGGGCCATCCCGATCATAATATCTTTCACGCCGCCCTTAGCGCCTTCAGAAATCATTTCATCAAGCATAGGAACTAGCATATCAACGCCTTCGATAGAAAAGCGTTTTTGACCAACAAATGTCTTATGCAAAAATTGCTCGAAACCTTCAACCGCTGTCAATCGTTTTAAAACAGCAATGCGTTTTTCATTTGATAGTGGGTGATACAAGGAAGTTGATTCCACCATTTGTTGTAGCCATGCACGCTCTTCACTATCTTGAACATGAGCGAACTCATAAGCTAAAGATTTTGAATAAATCTCTTTTAATCTATTAACAGCATCAAACGCTGTAGGAACATCTGCAGGTGCATCTGCCCAAACCATTTTTGCTGAAATCGCTTTCAAATCATTTTCACCTAGTCCATCTAAAGAGAACTGCCCATCCACTTTTTCTTCCAGCGGATTAATATGTGCAGAAAGGTGACCATATGAACGAATATTTTCTAAAACCTTTGCAGCTTTTAGAACTTTTTCTATATCTGTATTGTTTTGAGAAGAAAAATGAGAGCCGCTAGTAGTCCCCGCTGTAAAATCTGCATAAAAAGGAGGAGCACCCCATCTTGCGAAAAGCTCTTCTAATTCTGGATCAACAGAACCTTCCCCGGCTACAAAACAATCGTACTGTTCAATGACATAGCCAAGGTTAGGACCATGGAACTTAACCCAAGGGCTGTTTGTATTTGTATTCTTCGTCGTCATTTGACTAAACCTCCTACTCGTTAGAACCAGTAACGAGTGCAATTCATTTTATATTCTTATATTCTTATGTTATTACGATAATTTACATAATACAAAACGTTATTACTTATCTGTTTTGTAAAAAAACATTCACAATTACTTATCACCCAGAAATTTACTATGATTACCAAGTAAAACTTTTACAATAAAACCATTAAAAATAGTATGGTAAGTTCAATCTAGGGATAAAATGGAAATGAAATTACTGCTTATAAATGTATAGAAAATTAAGAATTTTCAAGTAAAAACGTTTTAAATTATATATATTACAATAATAAGCGCTTTCAAAAATATTATACAACAATATCACAATGGATAATAGGAAAAAAGATAAAATTGTGAATTTAGTATCAATTCCGTTTATTAAAAGAGAAGATAATAGAGTAGAAGGGAGCTTTTCTTAGAAAATAAAAGATAGAATGGTATTTCTTACTATATTTTATATATTCTTGTTGGAAATGGATTGATACTATTTTAATAGAAGCATTCGAAATAGAAGAAAAATAGTTTTCGTATTAAGAAACGAATGAAACAAATATCAAACGTTGTATGAGGAGATAAAAAAATGAAACTATATTTGAGGCCATTGTCTAAAGATGACGGAAAAAAGATATATGATATGTTGCAGGGAATTTCCCCCAACGACAATGGATTTCACAACGAAATTCACGGGGTATCATACCAAGAGTTTAACTTATGGTTAGAAAGAAACGAAGGTTTTTCAAAAGGGATTGGGCTGGAAGACTGGATGGTTCCGCAAACCACATACTGGTTGTTTAATAATCAAACACCAGTTGGATATGGACGAATTCGACATCGATTGAATGAAAACCTTAAAAATAACAGCGGTCATATAGGTTACGCTCTACCAATTTCACAACGAGGAAAAGGATATGGGAACGAGTTGTTACGGTTGTTGCTAAAAGAGTGTTCAAAGATGGGGATTAAGCCGGTTCAAATCGGTGTTAATATTTCTAATATACCTTCAAATAGAGTTGTTCAGCACAATGGAGGCGTACTAGTAAAGGTTACAGAGAACAAAAATATTTACCACATCAATATGTAAAAGATATGCTTTCTCTTTGCAGAGTGTTTTTCAGCAAACTACGAATGATGCTTGGAACACAAGCGAATACAGAGGCTCAGCAAAGTATTATTGTTGTAAGTAATGCACACGGAGATACTGGTGGTTGATCTTTTTAATTATATAGCAAAGAGGAGCAAGGGGAAATCCTTGCTCCTCTTTGCTTTTGAATGAATAAGAACATTCATCTATTCTATATGTCTCTTAAAATTTAGTTTTAATAAGCTCTTAAAGTCCAGTTCGGCAATTAATACACTTAATAATATAAGTGTTGCACCTAAGTAACCTTTCAAAGTGAGAGTTTCACCTGTGAAAAAGAAAGCGAAACCTGCAGAAAACACAGGCTCTAATGAAAAAATAAGACCTGCATGTGTAGGAGTCGTATGTTGCTGCGCAATGACTTGGACAATGAAAGCCATTGCTGTACAAAATATGCTTAATACTAAAATGGAAAACCATGATTCAAGAGTGTTAGGAAGTTTTTGGGTTTCCATAAACATGGAGAAAATGATACTAAATAAGCCGACAAAACCGAGCTGTAACACGCCAAGAGCAATGGAATTCACATGCTTAGTCATGGTTCCAGTAACGATGATATGAACGGCGTAAAATAAAGCACATAATATGCATAATATATCACCGTAACTAATTTTAAATTCACTATTTAATGTTAATAGTCCGATTCCTACTATCGTTAAAATGATTGCTAATACAACCTTTTTTTCAGGCCGTTGTTTTAAAAAGATAGCTGATAATATCGGAATGAATATGACGGTAAGACTCATTAAAAAACCAGCATTCGAAACAGTTGTATACTTTGTACCAAAAGTTGCAAAAACATAAACGAAAAACAAAATAGAAGCTAATATAAACGCATATTTTACAGTTTTAAAATCAATTCTGATTAAATGCTTGTAAAATACGATTCCTGATAAAAGAAAAGCAATTATAAAACGTAATGCGATTAAATTATATTCTTCTATGTAAGTGAGTCCAACTTTTGTAAGTAAGATGGAAGCACCCCAAAAAAATGTAACTAGTAGTAGCATTAAATCAGCTTTTAATTGAAGTTTCATCTCTATTTCCTCGTTAGCTATAAATTATTTTGTAATTTTTGAGAACATGATTCTAAGAAATTATTAAACTATGATACCTTGAAAATAAAACGAAAAAATCAGCTATTAACCTCCAATCTTCTTTTATTTATAATTTGTAATTCAATACACTCTTATTATTATTCATTTTAATGACAATTCTGAATATTTAAAACAAAAATTTTCCATGGGAATTTAATATAACCTATCGTAATTGGGAATTGTTTCTTCGCGGATTCGTGGTTCTTTTCATTTCGTAAAACATACTTAAATAAGTATTGCGAAAAACTATTGACAGAATATTAATGCAACCTCTATAATACAAAACATACTTATTAAAGAAACGTAATTACGTCATATAAATTGAAATATAATTGAGCAATGAAGGGAATTTAAGTAGTGCTTATCTCACTGTTTTAGAGAGCTGATGGAAGGTGTGAATCAGTACATAAATAAGTGTGAATTACAATCCCGGAGCATCTCTTTTCGAAATAAAGGGCGACTTTTATGGATGGAAAGACGGTCAATAGATCGTTAACAAAATGAAGAGGCAGACTTTAGTTTGCAATTAGGGTGGTACCGCGGTGTAAATCGTCCCTGTCATGTAGGACAGGGACGATTTTTTTTATAAAAAGAAAAACTACAATTGATCCTATAAAATCTTTTGTAAAAATAAAAATCTTTATATGAAAATGAGAGGAGAATATTATGGAATTACAAAAAAAGTTATTGCCGCGGCATGTCCGTTTGATGGCACTTGGAGGAGCAATCGGCACAGGGATATTTAAAGGAACTTCTGAAACAGTATCAATAGCGGGGCCAGCAGTTATTTTTTCTTATCTATTTGCAGGATTATTACTTCTTGTTGTCATGAGTGCAATCGCAGAGATGGCTATCGCTTATCCTGGGATGAATATGAAAGGATTTATTCGTAAAGCATTTGGATCAAACGTATCGTTTGTAATTGGATGGATGTACTGTTTCATGTTATTAGTTGTTTGCGTCATTGAAGTAATCGCTGCAGGAAGCTTTTTGCAATATTGGTTTCCTTTCATGTCTTTATGGTCTTTAAGCTTTATTAGTGCAATTTTCATTGTGGCTATTAATTTTATGAATGTAAAGCATTACGGCGAGTTTGAATTTTGGTTTGCTGGAATTAAAATTACGATGATTGTTCTATTTCTTATTTTAGGCGGAGCTATTTTATTCGGAGTAATTCCAAGCAATGAAGCAAACTATATGCAAAACTACGTACAGCACCAGGGATTCTTCCCGCATGGCTGGTCAGGAGTATTTTCTGCCTTATTAATCGTTATTTTTTCTTACGGTGGTTCCGAACTAATCGGATTGACTGTAACGGAAATGAAGGATACAGAGAAAGTATTGCCTAGAGTGATTAAAGGAGTATTTTGGAGAATCGTATTATTCTATACACTTCCAATCCTTATCATTTGTGGATTAATTCCATGGAATGAAATTGGCAACCAAGCAAGTCCATTTGTACAAGTGTTATCGGCAGTTGGATTTAAAGGATCGGCTCATATAATGAACTTCGTCCTGATCACAGCAGTATTGTCTGCAGCAAACTCCGGTATTTATGGCTGTACACGTATGCTGCATTCCTTAGCTGCAGAAGGAGAAGCACCGAAACAGTTTTCATTTGTTGCAAAGAACGGTGTTCCAGTATATAGCGTTATCTTGAGCTCTATCGTTCTTATTAGTGGAACATTTGTCGCATACGTTTCACCTGACCGTGTGTTTGGGTATTTAATGGCAATTCCAGGATTTACAGTATCAGTGGTGTGGACATGTATATGTTTAGCACAACTGAAGCTTCGCAAAACATATACAAAGTTGCCGCATTTTAAAGTATGGGGATTTCCATATGCAACTTTATTTACTGCAATCACATTAAGTATTTGCTGCGTGGCATTTACATTCAGCGATCAAAATAGAGCGAGTATTTTTGTTTGTTTAGGTATTTTAATGATCTTAATTCTATGTTCAGTTTTTGTATGCAAAAAGAAAAAAATATAGTAATACTACATTTTTAAGATAGATGAAAGGCAGACTGTTGTATGGTCTGCCCTTTTTATTTTAAGAAAGTATAATTTCATGAACAGCTATAAATGAATGACCATTTTTACAGACATTTTTCTTTCAATAAGGTACACTTTACTATGATAAATGCTTCAACTATAGTTACTGACTAATTAGGTGCAATGATAAACGGAACGTAAATTGTAATAAATTAAGGAGCCTGTCATGACGATTATCGATAAATTAAAACTAACGAAATTCAAAAACATGGCCGTAATCAATCAACCAAGCGACTACAATATCTTTACGGAACAAAAAACGACCCCTTCAAAAGAACATGATGCGATTTTCATTTTTGTAGAAACACTTGATGAAATGGTTACACATACACAATCAATTCTAAACAATGAACAGGTGTTACTCGAAAAAGGCTATATATTTTTCGCATACCCGAAAAAAGGGAATAAGCGCTATGAAACCTTTATTCACAGAGATGAAATGTTTCCAGCATTGAACGTTGGCGAAGATGGATATATAGGAAGTAGCGACATCAAGTTCGCACGTATGGTAAGCATGGATGACGTTTTCACTGTAGTCGGACTAAAACGCGAAAAAAAGAAAGCAAAGAAAACAGCAGCAGCCAGCCAGTGCGTTGCAGATTATGAGAACAATGTGAAAGACGTGGAAGCATTATTAGCCGACCATCCAAACGAGCTTAAGTTTTACCAAAGCTTAACCCCTGGATATCAAAAAGACTGGGCACGTCACATTTTCTCGGCAAAGCAACAACAAACACGCGACAAACGTTGTCAACAAATGGTTGATATCCTTTCACAAGGGTATAAAACACTTGATTTATTTCGTCGGGGGAAGAAATAAACTGAGGCATTCATTAGTGGGGATTTTCTTCATTCTCCATTGATGGAAAGCTCTCACCAATAGGGTTCGTACAGCACCGCCAAATTGTAAGACGTAGGAGCGCAATGTTGTTTCTTTTAAAGGTTAATTTCTGCGTCCGATCTTTCAGTGTATTTTTAGAAATTACTTTTACGACAAGTCAAGCATAACAAGCAAAAGGAGCGCCTAAATACGGACGCTCTTTTTGCTTATATTAACATGCTGGTTTATATGGTGTTTTTGATTAAATGTTATTTCTACAAAAGGATTTGGGATTGAGGGGCATAAAGATTTATTGATCTAAATCTAAATTTCTTTCGTTATATCATACTTTAACAATTGTCGTTGGTCGTAAAACTTCTCATAAATAATACCCATTAAATAGAAAAATAATAGACCAAAACAAATGTGGATGAGTGTAAATTTAGCTCCAAATGAAGCAAATTCATACACCATAACCGGTAATTTTGCAGTTGTCCAAACTCCTAGAAAAAATACAATGTAGCGTATGCTCGCTCCTTTTTTTAATAAAAGTGCCGCGATTGGAAAAGCAACATAGAGGGGACCAGCTGCAATTCCTCCTAATAATAGGGAAAACAAGATGCCATAGATGCCAGATTTTTCCCCCATATATTTAATTAATGTTTCTTTCTTCACCCACTGGTCAAGCAACCCTACGAATATTAAGACAGGGGGAAGTAGAAACAGCATATCTAAAATACTTTTTCCTGTTAATTGAAATGCGTTCCATCCCAACGATTGGTTTATAAAAGTCAATATAATGAGTCCCAATAGTAAAATGAAAAAGAAATGATATCTCCTTAATTCATTCATGCCATCACCACCCAAATAATATATGAGAATATGAGAGACATTAACAATGCAGATGCATTACGAGAATAAGCAAAACTTCGCCCAAATATCTTTTGTTCCATCGGTAAAGTTGTGATTCCTACTGACATTAATGTAGACATTAATGCCGCAACTTGAGGAAGGCCCGCACCATTTTGGACTAATGTATTTCCAAGAGGAAACACAACAAAGCTTGGAATGAGTGCAACAGAGCCAATTATTGCTGAATAAACAATACCGATGAATCCAGATTTTTCCCCAATGATGGAAGAAATGAAGGATGGCGTTAATATAGAGAGTGATAGTCCAACGAACAGCATAATTGATAACATAGAAGGGATAAGATTGCGAAACATGTTCCATGACTTTAATAGAGCATCTTTTGTTTTATTTCGATCTTTTATAAAAGAAATACTGGTAAGAATAATAGCTATAGTGTAAAGGATAGTACCATTAATCATGATTATACCCCTTCCATTTTTCATATTTATTTAAGAAAAATGATAAATTCTTAATTTTTTCTTCAATATCTATTTGAAAATCTTCTAATGTTCTTTTTCCAACTGTAGTAATTTTGTACATTTTTATCGGCTTATCTTGATCAGATGTATCCAAATAAGACTCAACAGCACCCTCTTTTTCTAATTTCTTTAGTGTGCGATAGATGATGGCACTATCAATTGGATTGACGGGAAGCTCTTCTTCACATTTCTGCAGAAGTTTCCCTCCATAGCTATCTCCCTCTGTTAAAAACAGCAAAAGAAATGCACCTGTATGTCTCCCTGTATGTTTCATAAAATATCTAACCTCCTAAATGAAATGTAAAAAATATTTTTTGTCATTATAACATTAAAACCATTACTGTTAGTAACATATTA
>NZ_JBALLY010000087.1:29335-29691 GCF_036963045.1 Bacillus sp. JJ864
TAATATGTTACTAACAGTATAAAATCAATATAATGTCATGTCAATTCTGAAAATAAACAACATGTTTTTTATCTTTCTGATAACACGAATTCAATTGCAAATACTACCGAAGAATTAACAAAGTCAACAGAAGGGAATGCGATGTCATCTTGGTGAAAAAACGCCAAGAAAAGCAAGCGTGATTTACAGGATAATAGATCATTATAACCTATCATTAGCGGTAGTTAACCTGCCTAAGTTTAAAGGCGAATAAGCTCCTTTATTTTTTTGAAGCATAACATGTAAAAGACTATGAAAAAGTAGGTGAAAACATGCAATTAGGTTCTCAACGTATTATAGGTTTTCCAGGCATGGGC
>NZ_JBALLY010000088.1:0-16888 GCF_036963045.1 Bacillus sp. JJ864
CCCATAAGTCGGTGAAACCGACTTATGGGACAGCCCCGAAAAACAGAGTAAGTTTGTTACATTTTCTTATTTTTCACCAGAAATAATACTTTATAAAAGATTATTTTATCCATCTGTATTCATGAGTACAATTCTCCAACCATCAGGATCTTCTATAGTAGTTCCCTTCTCTATCCAATACGGATTTTCAGGTTCAACTTCATAGTAGTTCATTTTATTTAATCGATTCGTTATTTTTTCAATTTCATCTTTATTAGGCATATAAAAGACCAATAAATTATCTTTTGTTGGTGCAGGACAGGGGCTTCCATTCACATGCCTTGTGAACTCAAGATGGTACTCTTCATCAGGCAATCCAAACATGACCCCGTCGTAACCTTCATGGTTTTGAAACTCCCCTATGCGTTTTAAACCTAATCCTGTTTCATAAAAATTTATAACTTCTTCAAATTTATCTGTTGGTCTTGCAAATCTAAACTGAACCCAATTCTTCATGCAATTCCCTCCTTTTAAATTTTAAAAGCCTTTACAATATTTATTATAAGTTAGAGATATAAGGTTTAAAATCCCCCATTTGGGGGAGAGCTACTTAAGATGAAAGGCGTATAAATTAATAAATAGTAGGACTTTGGTATAAATTTTATTGAAGCTTGATTACATGAATATGGACCTAAGGGAGGTGTTGATTTTTATAGCGTTACAACGTTTCAGATATTATGTTGTAAATTAAATTTCGATAATCCCACGATATTTGTAGCAAAATATGAAAAAAATTTTTGCTACATTAGAAACGTTATTGGTATAGTCTTAACGTGTAACAAACATCATTTTATTTGTCGAATTTTGCTTATCGTGGGTTTTATGTCATTTGGTTGGCGGGACCCCTATATATAAGAGTGAGAAGAGCAAAATGAAAAAAGTCAGTAATATCAAGGATTTATAAGGGGTAGGGTGTGGGGAAATTCCCGCACCTAAAAAATGGAAAAACAATAAAAAAAGATGTCAATAACAAATGACATCTAAAATAAATAAATCGGTAAGTTATGTTTTTTCTTATCTTCAGCTTTCCCTATAATTCGCAAAAAATCCTCCTATCGAAATTCCCAAAAATCTAAGGAGGATTAGGGAAATTTGGAGAAAGCTGACGAAGATAACAAACTTTGTTAACCACACAGAAAGCTTTCTATGTGTTTTTTTATCGTGTGAACAGAAAAACACGGGAATTGAAACAATCCTCTCAAAATGCTTGTATAAGCGTTTAAAAAGCAAATTTATTAATTTAAACTTCTTTATTACTTTTAGAAATGATATATAAGATTAATATAAAAATAAGTAATGAAATACTAACTACACCAGTTATTCTTTCATTGCTTACTGTATAATTTACAATCGTAATAATAAACAAACAAAAAGCACCTATTAATGCTAACTGTTCTTTTATAAATTTAAGCATAAAAACGCCTCCCTTATATATTAACCCTTTTAATATACCATTTATTTTACATTTATGGTAATATAATGATGTAAGCGCAAAAAATGTAAAAGGGGTTATGTAAATGTTTAAGAAAAAATTTTTGCCTGTATTAGTTGGTACTTTCTTATTTAGCTCTGTAGTTCCTAGTATTTCTTTTGCGGCTGAAACAAACAATGCAAAAAATGCAAAAGTAGAAAAACAACAAGCAATGGATAACGAAATGTTTAATCAGTCCGAAACTATTTTAAAAGCAATTGAAAATATCCCTAATAGTGTAGTAGAACAAGGTCCACAAAAAACTGCAAAATGGTTACAAGATAAAACAGGATATTATGTATCAGTTGATGATAAAGAAAATTTAGTTTTTACTGAAGTTTCTCCTACTAAATCTACAAATAAATACTCATTTAATACTTCAGCTTGTATCGGAGCTGTTGGAATAGCACTTGTTAGTAATGGAATTCCATTTACTAAAATATTAAAAGTTAAATCAGCACTTAAAGCACTTGGAGGAACTGCAAATGCAGTTTCTAAAGTCAAAAAAGCATATGATTCATATCGTTATAATGGATTTTCTAGAAATGATTCGCTAAAAAAAGCTTTAAATAGTGTATCAGGTGGACTAGCTTCAGACGTTAAGGGTGCACTTTTAGACTTTTTTAATCTAACTAACGTTGTTGCAAACTGTTCCTAAGTAATGAAAAATAAAAAAGAGTGCCAGTATACTAGTTAATACTACACTCTTTTTTATTTTCCCTTGTTTTTGGGTGTGAGTGCGAAGGCTGGGGTGAAGCGAAGCGAGGGGCTAGCCCCTTTAGTGTCATAAAAACATTAAGTAAGAGTTTATTTATGAACAGTAGATCTGAGCGGTTCGGCTCGTATACTTGCTAGTCCAAGTCGAAAACCATTGCTTTGTTTTTTGTCTGTCGGCTTGGCGAGAAAGACACACGAGCCGAAAAAAGTGCCGTAAGGACAACAGACGCCTGATTTTCGTACAATCAATCGTTTTCGTTCCGAACGAATGAAGGATATGATTAAACCACTTTTCACAGAATTAATTCAACTATTATTGAAACAAAACTACATATCTATGGAAAATTACTTTTTGGATGGTATAAAAATTGAAGCGAATGCCAATAAGTATTCTTTTGTATGGAAAAAAGCGACAGATAAGTATGAAGAAAAACTTCAGGACAAAATCAAACTCACATTTCAACAAATTGAAGAAGCGATTGAACTTGATGAACAATTACTAATGAATCCAGAAGAATCAGTAAAAAAAATCACATCTGTACAACTAGCCGAAGTGGTGAAGCAAGTAGAGAAACAGGTAGAAAGCGTGTTCGGTCACATCAAGGGCAATCGGTCGTTCCGTCGATTCTCATTAAGAGGATTGGCGAAAGTAACAATCGAGTTTGGGCTAGTCGCCATAGCCCACAACTTCCTCAAACAAGCGGAAAAGAACCGCTCATTTGAGGAAGAAAACCTAAAAAACCGCAAAACCCACGAAGAAAATTTATTTTCTCCGTGGGTTTTAGTCATTTAAAGGGGCTTTTGGGACAGCCTCATCTGCTTTTTACAAGTAATTGTACAGCCTCTTTAATAACATCTTCATTCGACGTATCGCCTTTTTCAAATTGCTCGCGAAGGCATTTTTCTAAGTTCGTTCCGACAATTAATCCAATCGTACGATCCATCGCTGAGCGCGATGCCGTCAATTGTGTGATTACTTCTTTGCAATCTTTTCCCTCTTCCATCATGCGCAGGACACCGCGAATTTGTCCTTCAATTCGCTTCAAACGATTTTTCATATCTTGACCGTATTCCAATGGATGAACCCCTCCATACTTTCACTTATTTTATGTTAAAGATTATACCCTGCTTGGTATTTTGTAAACCTCTTTTTAATTTTTGGAATCACGTCCTATTCATGCGCAACGCGGTTTGGTAACACTGTCGCATATAGTTTAAACCCACCGTCGACATTTTTTACTTCATACCCGTTTTCTTTTAAAATACGTGCCGCTACATACCCTCTCATTCCAAGTTGGCATGTAATATAGATTTCTTGATTTGTTGGCAGTTCATGTAATCGTTCACGCAACTCATCTAATGGAATATTCACAGATCCTTTTATAATACCTTGTTTTAATTCATTCGGTTCCCGGACATCAATTAAATACCCGCCTTTTTCAACGATCTCATCAATTTCGTGCCACTGCACTGTATCAACAAGTCCTTCAATTATATTGCTTGCAGCGTACCCCACCATGTTTACAGGGTCTTTCGCAGAAGAATACGGCGGAGCGTAAGATAATTCTAAATCAGGTAAATCCATCACTTTCAATTTCGCTTTCATTGCAGTTGCAATCACATCGATACGTTTGTCTACCCCGTCACGTCCTACAGCTTGCGCTCCGTAAATTTCTCCTGTTTCTTTATTAAAAATAAGCTTTAATAAAATTGGATACGCATTTGGGTAATACCCTGCATGGGAGTTTGCTTGGACGTGAACTACTTCATACGGTATTTCTAAACGTTGTAATACTTTTTCATTCACGCCTGTTGAAGCGGCTGTTAATTCAAATACTTTTGCGATAGATGTCCCCATTGTTCCTTTATATATCGAATCTGCGTGACCATGAATAATATCCGCTAATAGACGACCTTGACGATTTGCCGGCCATGCAAGTGGAATCATCGTTTCTGTTTCCGTAACAAAATCTTTTACTTCAATCGCATCTCCAATCGCATAAATAGATGGATCAGAAGTTTGCAGCGTTTCATTTACTTTAATCGTATTTCGAACTCCTAGTTCCAATCCTGCCTCTTTTACCAGGCTGCTTTCAGGTTGTACACCGATAGAAAGAATGATCATATCTGTATGAATTTTTGTACCGCTTTTCAGACGAATAACCGTTCCTTCTTCTTCAAAAGCCTCTACCCCATCTTCTAAAATGAGCTGAACGCCATGTTTTGTCATATGCTCATGCACGTATGCTGCCATTTCATAATCAATCGGCGGCATGACTTGATTGCTCATTTCCACAAGTGTTACATCAAGGCCTCTTTCTCTCAGGTTTTCAGCCATTTCAACGCCGATAAAGCCTCCGCCAATTACAGTCGCATGACGCGGTTTATTTTCATCGATATATCCTTTTATACGATCTGTATCCGGTACATTTCGTAATGTAAACAACGCTTTCGCCGCTTCAATTCCTGGAATTGGTGGAACCATCGGCTTAGAACCTGTTGAAAGAATTAAAACATCATAAGATTCTTCGTAAGTTTCATTGGTAACTACATTTTTCACCACGATTGTTTTTTCTTCTTTATTAATTTTTATTACTTCACTTACAATGCGAATATCTAAGTTAAAGCGCTTGGACATTTTCTCTACTGTTTGCACTAACAACTTTTGTCTTTCTTGAATAACTCCGCCAATATAATATGGCAGTCCGCAGTTTGCAAACGAAATATACTCTCCGCGCTCAAACATAATAATCTCATCATCTTCACTTAAACGACGCAAGCGTGCTGCAACTGATGCTCCGCCAGCAACTCCGCCAACTACAACAATTTTTCTACTCATTCTTTTTCTCCTCCTCACTTATACCCGTATAGGTATATAATAAGCATAAAAAAACGATAACGCAACATTTCAAACTCCACCTCTTTATTTGTTCATAAAATCGAAACGGATAAATAATCTTAATTTTTGTAACATTCTGTTCATATCCCGTTCATATTCTTATTTTAAAATCTTCCTGAACATAAGAAGAGGAGGTTATATATGTGATTCCTAAACTTGCTCGCTTCATAAGTAGTCCAAAGGGTGCCAAAATCGTTTTAATCACTTGGATTCTGGCTATTTTTGTTTTAAGTCTTATCGCACCAGGAGCCAAAAAGTACGCAACAAGCAGTGGTGAAGGAAGCATCCATGAAGATACCCCGTCTGCTGTTGCCCAGCAGATACTAGACGAACAATTTCCATCCAAAGATGGAACGGTCGCCCTACTTGTTTTTCATGGAAAATCCGCAATCACTGAGGCCGAACGTGCCAAGATCTCAGAAATTAGCAAATGGCTTTCCTCAGATGATAAACCGAAACACGTCGCAAGTTCCTTACCATTTCACCAACTCCCAAAAACCACACAAGATAAAATGTTCTCCAAAGATAACACAACTATTCTGTTAAATGTTGCCCTGACAAAAGATTTAGAATCAGATCAAATTTATGACACATTACAGCAAATTCGTAACCATGTAAAACAAATGGATATCGGAGATTTAAAGCTTGAGGTTACAGGTCCAGCTGGAATTGCAGCGGATACGATTACGCTGTTCAAAAATGCTGACTTCGTATTAATGTTTGCAACAATCGGATTAATTCTGATTATATTAATCATCATTTATCGCTCCCCTTTGCTTGCTGTCATTCCCTTAATTATTGCCGGTATCGTATATGCAGTAGTTGATCGCATTTTAGGATTGGCAGGTCAAAACGAATGGTTCGTTGTTGAGAAACAAGCTCTTTCCATTATGATGATTCTACTCTTTGCTGTTTTGACGGATTATTGTTTATTCATCTTAGCTCGTTATAAAGAAGAGTTAAAAAAGACGAGTTCGAAATACGATGCGATGCAAGCCGCGTTAACGCAAGTAATGGAACCGATTCTATTCAGCGGCGGAACAGTGCTGGTTGCAATGCTGACATTATTCTTTGCTGTTTTTAATGCATATCATAACTTTGCCCCAGTATTTTCAGTTGCTATGGTGTTCATTCTTCTTGGAGGCATCACACTTATTCCCGCTTTATTTGCACTCGTAGGCCGAAAAGCATTTTGGCCTTTCATTCCAAAAGTAGCCGAAAAAGAAGAGAAGCTGGGCGGCTTCTGGACAAATGTAGGAACTTTTGTAAAGAAAAAACCGTCCATCACAGCAAGTATATTGCTCATTATGCTCATTCTTGCTTCGCTGAACGTTGGATCTATGAAATATTCGTTTAATTTAATGAAGTCATTTCCAAATGACATTTCATCGCGGCAAGGGTTTGAGATTTTAGAGGAAAACTTTCCACCAGGACAATTAGCACCTGTCACTGTCATTTTGAAATCAGACAAAGAAATTGTCTTAGACCAACCCTTTCTTGATAAATTAGCTTCATTATCAAATGCAATGAAAAAACAAGATGGGATAAACACCGTCACACCGGAAATCACTTCCGCATTAGCGAATGCGAACTTACCAAAAAACTTCTTATCCGAAGAAAAACATGCCATCAAACTGCAATTAACTTTACAAGACAATCCTTACGACCAAGCAGCTTTAAATACAATCAAAACACTCCGAGAAAACAGTAACAGTTTATTAGCAAAGAGCGGCTTTGATTCCCAGCAATATTCCTTGCATTATAGCGGGCAAACCTCGCAGCAATTAGATGTACAATCTTTAAACGAAATAGATACGATTGTGACGTTCTCACTCATTTCCATTTTTATTCTCATTATGCTGGCATACCAATCACGATCAATCATTATCGCGTTCACAATGATGATAACCATGTTACTTTCGTATTCAGCAACGCTAGGACTAGGTTGGATGATCTTTCATTATATTTTAGGCTACGACTCAATTAGCTATCGTCTACCTGTCTACACCTTTGTGTTTCTCATTGCATTAGGGGTCGACTATAATATTATGCTCGTATCCCGAATCAAAGAAGAGGCGCAAAAATATGAATGGAAAGAAGCTGTAGCACGCGGGATTGCTTTAACTGGGGGCGTCATTTCATCAGCTGGTATTATACTCGCAGCTACATTCGGCGTACTCATTACCCAACCACTTCAAGAACTCTTTCTATTCGGTTTAACAATGACAATGGGAATTTTAATTGATACGTTCCTTGTTCGTGGTATGCTGCTCCCTTCGATTTTGATTTTTTTCAAACCGCGGCGTTCCAAGCATATCTCTTCACTTCCAACAGATTTAAAATAATTGTTCACAATGAAAAGTGTGCGACCTGGCACACTTTTCGTTTTCTTTCCAATTGTAATAACGTGTTCATCTGCTGTTCATAAATATTGCTTAATCTGCAAACTCGTCTTTTGTAACTTTCTGTTCATATTCCGTTCATATTTCCTCTTTATGATAAGAGCATAGAACGAAACAAGGAGGAACGAATCTTATGTTTTTGGCACTTAAAGAATTAAAACAATCGAAATTACGTTACGGATTAATCGGTACAATCATGATGTTATTATCATTTCTTGTACTTATCATATCAGGTCTAGCAAATGGATTATCTCATGCTAATGCCTCTTCTTTTATCGAAATGAAAGCAGAAAAATTTATTTTATCAGATGATGCAGATGGTAAATTGTTACGCTCTCAAATTAAGAAAGAAGATGTAGATAAAGTATTGGCACAGGTTGATGCAAAAGATGCAGTTCCAATGCATATTAAAGTATCAACTTTTGAAAAAGAAGGAAGTTCCAATAAAGTTGATGTTGCTGTTTTCTCAAGTAAACAAGATTCATTCATTGCTCCAAAAGTGATTGAAGGAAAAAGCGGTACGTTAGAAAACAATGAAATCGTTGCTGATGAATCTATTAAGGAAAAAGGAATCAAGCTTGGAGATGAGCTAGTAGATCCTATTTCTAAAAAGACTTTCAAAGTTGTCGGATTCTCGCAAAATCAAATGTTTAGTCATTCACCTGTTGTTCACATGAATGAAAATGGATGGGACGCTATTGCACTGCCACATCAAAAAGATTACAGTGTAATCGCTCTAAATACTGATAAAAAAATCGATAATGCAAAAGTTGTTGATAAAAAAGAAGTATTACAAAGTATTCCAGGTTATAAAGAAGAACAAGGAACATTAACGATGATTATTGCGTTCTTACTTGTCATTTCAGCATTGTTAATTGGCGTTTTCTTCTATGTCATTACATTACAAAAAACACATCAATTAGGTGTATTAAAAGCAATCGGAACGAAAAACTCATATTTAGCAAATACATTAGTTGTACAATCTATAGTTTTAACTGGCGTTGCTCTTATTATCGGCATTGGCTTAATCTTTGCTGTAGAAGCTGTTCTACCAGCTAGTATGCCGTTCTTATTAACAACAACAACAATCTTGCAATATACAGGTGCCTTTATCTTAATTAGTATACTAGGTACATTAATTTCTCTATATCAAGTATTAAAAGTAGATGCATTAGAAGCAATCGGAGGTGGCATGTAATGGTAACAGAAGTAAAATGGGATAACCCGGCGTCATTATTAAAGCTTGATCAAGTAAGCAAAGTATACGGCCAAGGAGAAACAGAAGTAACTGCCCTGCACCCAATTACATTAGATGTAAAAGAGGGCGAATTTATCGGTATCGTTGGTCCATCTGGCTCTGGGAAAAGTACATTGCTTTCCATTGCAGGTGCACTTCTCTCTCCTTCAAAAGGAAACATTTATATTTCTGATCAAAACATAACAAGCTTATCAGAAAAGGAAATGACTGATATTCGCTTACGAAAAATCGGATTTATATTCCAATTCGCAAACCTCGTACCTTTCTTAACGGTAAAAGAACAACTTCTGTATATCGCTAAGTTAAAGGGAGAAGATAAAAAAGAAGCAAGTAAATTTGCGGAACAATTACTGAAAACATTTGGATTAGGACATCGCATGAATCATCATCCAAATCAACTTTCAGGCGGTGAAAAACAACGTGTAGCAATCGCTCGTGCGTTTATGAATGATCCAGACTTAATTTTAGCGGACGAACCGACTGCTAGTCTTGATTCAAAACGTGCAAGAGAAGTCGTTGAATTAATGAAACAAGAAGTGAAGAAAAATAAAAAAGCAGCAATTATGATTACACACGATGAAAAAATGCTTGATGTATGCGATCGTATTTTAACACTTCGCGACGGAAAATTATTACGAGCAAACGAAGTGTAAATCACAGTAATCTAAAAAACTTTCTTATCCCTATTTACATAGGGAATAAGAAAGTTTTTTCTTTATTCACAAGTACCTCTTCATTTTTTGTTTACAACATAATACAATTTAAATATAATAATTACGCCAATTTTATATGTAATATTGCGTTCATATTCTATTCATAATTCTCATGTAACATTCTTTATATAAAGAACATGACTGTTAGAAAGGAATGATGAACGTGTTAGCATCTGCGATTACATGTATTACAGCTGCACTCATTTTTTATACAATTGGCGTATGGAGTGAAAAATTCCAAAAAACATTAAAACCTTGGCATGTCGTTATTTTCTGGCTCGGACTCGTATGTGATACACTCGGAACGACATTAATGGAAAGAATGGCAGAAGCAGGATCCCTGTTCAGTTTCCACGGAATCACAGGCTTAGCAGCAATTTTACTTATGTTATTCCATGCTGTTTGGGCAACAATTGTGTTAATCAAAAAAGATACAAAAATGATGACAACATTCCACAAACTAAGTATTATCGTCTGGTTCATTTGGCTAATCCCATATATTTCTGGCCTTATATACGGAATGACAAACCACTAATAATCGAAGCCTACTATCCAAAAATAAACATTGCTAATGCTACCTAGGAGGTATATGATGAAAAAGTTATATAATGCAGCATTCACTTATTTAATTATCGGTTTATTATCAGGCGTATTCGCGAGAGAATATTCAAAAGCGCAAGGAATTCAAGGTACTACATCGCTATACAAGTTGCACACACATGTGCTAGTTCTTGGATTTATATTCTTCTTGCTTGCCTTTGCTCTATCAAAATCATTTGCATTCCATGAGGCAAAAAGTTTTAACATGTGGTTCATCGTCTATAATTTAGGATTAGTTTTAACAGTTGGTTCAATGGCGACCCGCGGATTTCTTCAACTCAATGGAGCTGATTTTAAAGGATTAAGTCATATTGCAGGAATGTCTCATACGATCATTGGTATCGCTCTCGTTTGGTTTATGATTCTATTAAAAAAATCGTTCAAAGGATAAAAGGAGGTCAAACATGAACTTAGCTGTTCTATCGAGTATTGTTGCTCTTTGTATGGCTGTTGGAATGATGTTCCTTCGCTTAAAATCAGCAAAAAAACCTGTAACACTTAAAAAAATTATCCTCCCGCCATTTTTTATGAGTACGGGAGCATGCATGTACTTCTTACCAGAATTTCGCTTAACATCATCTGAAATTCTCGAAGCAGTTATCGTTGGGTTATTTTTCTCTATTTTTCTTATTAAAACATCAAAATTTGAAATACGCGGAACAGACATCTATTTAATACCTTCTAAAGCATTCATCTTTATTTTAGTCGGTTTACTAGCTGTCCGCCTCGGTATGAAAGAATATTTAAGTCAATCAATTGATTTAGGACAATTAAGCGGTATGTTCTTCTTACTTGCTTTTGCGATGATCGTCTCTTGGAGAATTGGCATGTACCGTTCATTTATAAGATTACAAAAAGAAATGAACTTTGCAACTAAGAGTGTTTAATCATATCAAAAAGCCCAATACAAAATATTGGGCTTTTTTTATGCTTAAAAACCTTTCTTTTTTTGAGTGGGGCGAGAGCAACTGGCCGTGCATAGGAGCGGTCAGGGCCTTTTTCTGCCACGTGCAAGGTTAAAACAAAGGGAGAAAGCAAGTGCAGTTAAAAATTAGAAGTCTGTTTTTCCTCCACTATCTCATGCTCTACTTCCTGTACTTTTGAAGCATTCAAACTTGATTTTTCAAATGCGTTTTGCAATCCCACTACCATTAAATTAGCCGCAACGACTGTTAAAGAGAAAAAAATAATTGGAACGAGCGCAATCCAAGGATGAATAGAAAGCATGTGAAACTTATCCCCAATTAACCCAGACCATTCAAATGATAACGTACGCGGAGGTTCTTTCGCAGGACTGTGATCAATAACTGTTCCACCAAAGAACATCTTCAATACTCCTAAATGTGCCAAAACGAGAAGAACTTTATTGAATTGCTGAACTAATAAGATGACTAACGTAGAACGAAGCTGCGGGAATATATGTTTACGTAAAATGTGAAACTTTGATCCGCCTAATACAGAGGCAGCTTCCACAAACTCTGTTGTAAATAGCTTTTTCACTTCATTTGCTACATAAAAAGACGCTGTCGGAAGCGCAAGAATAGTAAGAATAAACATTTCAAAAAGAGCACGTTGGAAAACATAAACCATACAATCGTCTTGGAATAATGAAACATCGAAAACAACACATTACGGAGCACATGATGGCGAAATATGTGATAGAAATTCAAACCTTTCGCACGAGCATAAGCAATATAATCTTTTTGCAGCTCTGCTTCTACTTGCAGCAAGAAAATACGGGTTAACATAATTGTTGGGGGAATACTTAAACAAACAACAGGCATCAAAATAGACTTCTCCTGCCATGTCGTGGCGATATTAAACACCATAATATCCGTTTTTTGAAATAACCAAAGCACCACAATTTGAAAACACATAATGATGAACAAATCAGGGATTGATTCTAATATAACTAACATAAACTTCATTCTCTTCACTTTTTCATAGAAAAAGCGAATAATCAGATATGTAAAACAAAAAGCACACAAAACCGAAATAACAAGTGCCAACATAAATAATCCTAAAGACTCCCAATAAAATTCAAGAATTTGTGGAAATATCGGCCGTAAACCTTTCCCATATGTCAAATGAGAAAAATCTAATAGCTTTTTACATAAGTCCCCAAGAGCTTTGAAATAATTATTTATATCAATTTCCATTCCTTTAAACAAACTCGGTAGTGAACTTAAACAAAGAATACCAGCTACAGCTAGAATGAGTTGAATGATCGCTGTTGATATTTTTTGGATTGTGATTGTTTTCATACTCCCCGATCCTCCTATAAATCTCTTAACCTTCCAAAAATTTCTATATAAATTCTTTCTATATTTTACTGAATATTCAACCAAATGTAAATACACAAAATTAAATATACCATTATTTTTTTGTAACAAAAATGAACGTTTATATTAGTATGAAGTTCTAAAAAATAACACACTCTATATCTTTTAGGTTCGTTGTAACGAAATACCGTATCAAAAATAATTCGTAACATTATTAATTAAAACCCTTTTTGTTACTGAAAAAACATGTATCTCGGCTGTACCCCTAAATCACTGTTCTTTTTCCATACTAATCACACACCTTTTGTAAAGTAATAATGTCAGTATGTCCACGATTTATAAAAAAGATGTTCCTTTTTTCTGAAAAATGTATATAAATGCATAATTAATAATGAATAACCAAAAAAGGATTTTATATTTCCTTAATTTATTCCTTTCCATCTACATTCATTATTTATTACAACAGCTTTCACGTCTAACATAAGATGTTTCAACAAAGGAAAATATAAGTATCTTTATAATGATTTCCCAATATAATCAATGTGTTAATCAAAGGAACTCTGTGTTATTTTTGCTTTTCTACTAACTAATACAGCTTCAAACAATGGACACAATTGCTACATGCCAAGTGTAATTTATTTTCTATTCAAGATTCTGTTTATTCAATCTTTCTAAAAATAAAAAAACATTAAATTCATAAATATAAAAGTTATAATCAAGGCGTCGAGAGATAATCTATTACCTCCAGAGAAAACATCAAACCTGGTTCTGGCGTAAAAATTTTAAAGACCTTCAAGTAAACTTCTAAAATTGGACATACTGATACGATTACTTTACAAAAGGTGTGTGATCAGAAGGAAAATTTATTCAACACGAAAATGAAAGCGTTATCAGACAGATCTTAAAATGTAATTGCAGAAAATAAAGGCTGGAACATATTTTGAATTGGTCATTCTAATAACTTAGATTCAACTGCAATTAAAAATAATAAATTATGGGGGTGCTTATATGAACAGAAATCTAGCATCTATTAAAGAAAAAAAGGTTGTTAAATACAAAAGTTGTTTTGATGTGATTGGGCCGGTAATGATAGGTCCTTCAAGTTCACATACTGCAGGTGCTTTAGCTATTGGAACAGTTGCCAACAAATTATTTCAAGGTCTTCCAAAAAAAGTCGTGGTAAGGTATTATGAATCATTCGCTGAAACCCATAAAGGACACGGAACTGATTTTGCAATTATTGCTGGGATATTAGGATTTGCTACCGATGACAGCAAAGTGCCAGATGCTATTAAAATAGCAGAATCTAAAGGCATTGACATTACCTTTATTGAAAAAGCAGGTGATAGTCCTGCTGGTCATCCAAATACGGCAGATGTATATTTAGAAGATGAAAATCGAAGTATTAGAACGGTGGGTATTTCGGTCGGTGGCGGATTAATTGAAGTCAAACATGTTGAAATTGACGGATTTAGCTTAGATCTGCAGGGGCCATTGCCAGTTATTATTGCAATTTCCGAAAGAGCTGACTTTGAATTTGTCTTACGCAGGATCTTTAAACAATATGATGTGGAAATTAACGACTTTCATAGTTTAGAAGAAAACGGAAAATATTTATATGCATTCGCTTTGGATTCGCTATTACCTGGTGATGCTCAGAAGGAACTTAGAAGTTTAAGCAGTATAGCTAATATCATTATTCTTTAGTTACATTAAGGGGTGAAAAAATATGTATATGTCTATAAAAGAAATTATAGATGCAGCTAATAAAAGGCAAAAGCCAATTTATGAATTAGCAATCGAACAGGAAATTGAACAAACTAAAACTTCTTATGAAGAAGTTTGGAGTAAAATGGAAAAGAATTTAGCGACTATGGAAAGTTCCGCAAACAAAGGTATCGAGGGCGACGGGGTATTTTCTCCGACCGGTTTAACCGGAGGTGATGCTGTTAAAATAAAAAAATATCGAGAAAATGGAAGAACTCTTTCTGGAGATTTGATGGTGTTAGGGATTCAAAATGCTATCGGTGTTAATGAAGTAAATGCTTCATTAGGGGCTATTTGTGCAACTCCAACAGCAGGTGCGAGCGGGACGATCCCGGGAGTCCTATTTAGTATAAAAGATACGTTGCAGTTAAGTCATGAAGATATGATCCATTTTCTATTCACTTCAGCGTTATTTGGAACGATTGTCGCAAATAACGCTTGTATTTCCGGAGCGTACGGAGGATGTCAAGCTGAAATAGGCAGTGCCTCAGCAATGGCGGCTGCAGCGGCGGTAGAAGCTGCCAGAGGAACAGCGCAGCAATCTTCTGAAGCTTTCTCAACCGCATTACAAAATTTACTCGGTTTAGTTTGTGATCCGGTCGCTGGTTTGGTAGAAATTCCTTGTGTAAAGAGAAACGCCATTGGAACGGCAAATGCTTTAGCAGCAGCGGACATCGCATTAGCCGGCGTAAACAATATCATCAATGCTGATGAAGTTATTGAAGCGATGTATAGAGTTGGAAGACAGATGCCTCGCGAATTAAGAGAGACAGGTTTAGGCGGAATTGCGGCCACACCTACAGGGATTGCCATTAAAAATAAAATTTTTGGAGAGAAACAACCAAAGCAATAAACAGTTATTGGAAATATTGTGAAATAGTTAACAATTCTATTCTCTATTGTTCTCCTAAGGATGTCTGTATATGGATAGCAATTCTCACTAAAATATATTACTATACAATTAAAATATACTACTATATAATTAAAATGTTTTGTAAACGCTAACAAATTCATCAGGTTGATTACTAGCGAATTTTTCGATTTTGATCAACTTAGAAGAAGGACACACGATGCGATGCATCTTGTAAGCAATTCATTTTTCAAGAATGGTCTATATTCCTAAGCTTTAAAAAGAGACGTAAGAATAAGATACAAGGAGGAATTATTATATGAATGGGAATACTGCAAAAACAATAGAATTTCAAGCTGAAAATACTGCAGTAAAAAATGAGAAATATCCAGACCCTAAAAAGTGGCATAAACAGGATACTACCTGGGCATTGAGCCTTTTTGGAACAGCAATTGGAGCAGGAGTACTCTTTTTACCTATTAATGCAGGTTCAGGTGGTTTATTATCATTACTGTTAATTACCATACTTGCATATCCTGTTATGTATTACTCACATAGGGCGCTTGCTAAAATGATATACGCTTCCAATTCTGCTGATGAGGGAATTACAGGTACAATAAGAGAGTATTTCGGAAATAAGGCAAGTAGCATTTTTAACATAGTATATTTCGTCTCAATTTATACGATCGTGCTGATGTATTCGGTTGCACTTACAAATACTGCAAGTAGTTTTATCGTGCATCAATTGCACATGCCGGAGCCTCCAAGGGCCATTTTATCGCTTGTATTAGTACTCGGTCTTATAGCTATACTAAATTTTGGTCAAGATATCACTGTAAAGATAATGAGCATGCTAGTATATCCTTTCATAGCTTCTCTACTTTTTATCGCAATATCTTTGATTCCACAGTGGAATACGTCAATGCTTAGTTTTTCAAGTGTTTCTACTGCTTCAACAGGAACAGGATATTTGGGAACGATATTGATGATACTACCAATCATAGTATTCTCGTTTAATCATTCTCCTATGATTTCGTCATTTGTTATGAAACAGAGAGCTACCTATGGAATAGAAGCTACTGATGCCAAATGTGCTCAAATACAAAAAGTTTGTTATATCATGACATTCGCTGTTGTTATGTTCTTTGTTTGGAGCAGTACCTTGAGTTTGACTCCAAATGATCTTATGATGGCAAAAAAAGAGAACTTGTCAATCCTATCATATCTTGCTAATGAGCTTAATTCGCCTATAATCACTATTGCAGCTCCTATCATTGCTTTTATGGCCATAACAAAGTCCTTCCTTGGCCATTATCTAGGAGCATATGAGGTAATGCGTGACATGATTATCAAGTCCAGTAAAACACGCGGAAAAGATATAGGAGAAAAAACAGTTAAGACAATGATCCTTACTTTTGTCGTATTAACATGCTGGTATGTTGCTTATGCAAATCCAAGTATTCTTGGACTCATTGATGCCCTTAGCGGTCCGTTAGTTGCTGCTATCTTATGTCTATTACCAATGTATGCGATCCATAAAGTACCAGTACTAGCTAAATACAAAGGGAAAATGAGCAATGTATTTGTCATTATTATAGGTATACTTACTGTCCTAGCAAGTATTAGATCATTATTCTAATTCACTATTGAAAGATTCCTAGCAGAATTGAATTTTATGTTGTTAAACCAAAGAGATCATGGATAAGATATATCTGTTTTTGGACAGACTTCTCACCTTGGGGAGTTTGTCCTTTTTTAATCCTATGCATAACTTCTATTCCAGCAATCACTTTTTTAGCTATTTGCAATGATTTTAATCCAAGCATATTGGAGTACTGCCCCACATCCATCAACTTAAGAAACGGATACTTCCCAAAACGAAAAAAATGA
>NZ_JBALLY010000088.1:16974-17209 GCF_036963045.1 Bacillus sp. JJ864
ATAAAATTTTCGTTTTGGGATACTTCAAAACATTAGCTTGATGGACATGTAAAGTGACCCCATTTAGTCAAACCTTATTCCCTCTTCTTAATTAGACAAATTTACCAATATCATTTCTATATAATTCATGTTATAGTATTTTTTCTATTAAAATATCTATTATTGTAAGATACTTTTTAAAAAATGGAGCCTTCTTTCATGAAAAAATTTTTTAGCAATAAAACCAATATTCTGT